>JAAYHQ010000007.1 GCA_012727425.1 Bacillota bacterium | reverse complement strand
ATTATGCGTAAAAATGGGTTCGGGACTCATTCTATGTGGTGCTTCGTGGTGACTTCTTTTTTTGCCCCGAATTTTCCCGACTGGACATGATCGGACAGGGCAGAGTAAAGTATCAGTTTACCGGTTCCAAGCAATATGAGCTATACGCCAATTACCAATGGGATTGGCTTGACGCCGGGAATCCGTGGGGTTGGGGTTTAAGCTTGGACGGTGGTTTTGGCTATAGTCACGCCAGTCTTTCGCTGAATTTAGTTTTCCATAATCTCCTAGGGGGACTGTATTTTAAAGAATTGCAGCGGGATAGTGGTTGGATTGATACCAAGGAGGCAAGCATCGGTCCGCTTCCGGTTATGGGGTTTACCACCAAGGACCCCTTTTTTTACCGTCTTCCGTTAAGCCTAGGGCTTCAGGCCGCCTATACTTTAGGATATGGGGGAGTAGTCGCGACCGATCTTTTCGCCCAAGGCGAAAACCGGGACTTTGTTGTAAGATACCAGCATCCGATGGGCATAATCGACTTCCTAACCAGTTTGCACCCGGACAGCAGGAGTATTGGTTTTGGTTTGGCCGGTAGTTATGGGGATATTATCTTCAGTTTTGGTTGGGAGACACCAGCTCTTAAAGGGATCAATTTTAAGTTGCGGATTTAGAAGAAGGATCCGCGAAAAGCCATTGAAAAGAAAGCAAAAGGCACCTGCCCGTTGTGAAAGGACGAAACAAACAATTTTGTATCGAAAAGGGAATTTTGGTAGGGATTTTGCAAGACGATCAAGAATCCTTCACTAAATGTGTAGTTGCATAATTACGCAAGCAACTTTATATAATACGCATTTGTGATCGGGGCCTTATTTAAGGGAGGTGCTTTTGGTGCGAAGAACCAAAATAATCTGTACGCTGGGACCAGCCGTGGATGATGAGAAAATCCTCCGGGAACTGATGGTCAATGGGATGAATGGGGCGCGTTGTAATTTCTCCCACGGAAGCCATGCGGAGCACAAACAACGTGTCGACCGGTTTAAAAAGGTGAGGGACAGTCTGAAATTGCCTATTCCTCTACTTTTGGACACAAAGGGACCGGAGATCCGGACGGGGAAGTTCGCAGGCGGCGAGATCACTTTGAAAAAGGGAGCACCGTTTATCCTCACCACTGAAGAGATCCTTGGGGATGAAACCAAAGCCACGGTTACGTACAAGGATTTATATAAAGATGTGAAAAAACACGGCCGGATCTTGCTCAATGACGGCTTGGTTGAACTGCTGGTCGAAGAGATTAAAGGCCAGGAGATCCACTGTGTTGTGCGCAATGGGGGCGTGATCCGGAACAACCAGGGAATCAATGTCCCCGATGCCAACATCAATTTGCCTTCTTTAACCCCGCAGGATGTTAAGGATATTATCTTCGGAATCGAAAATGGTTTTGACTTTATCGCCGCCTCCTTTGTGCGCAGGCCCGAGGATGTCATTAATATCCGAAAGGTACTGGAACAGCACGGCGGGGCTGATCTTAAAATCATCGCCAAAATCGAAAACCGGCAGGGGATCGAGAATTTTGACGAGATCTTAAAGGTGGCCGACGGGATCATGGTCGCCCGTGGTGACCTTGGCGTCGAGATTCCCGTGGAAGAAGTACCGATTGTGCAAAAGGCGCTGATCGAAAAATGCTACCGCCTTGGTAAGCCGGTGATTACGGCGACGCAAATGTTGGAGTCGATGATTACCAATCCCCGCCCAACCAGAGCGGAAGCCAGCGACATTGCCAATGCCATCTATGACCGGACAAGCGCGATTATGCTTTCGGGAGAGACGGCAATGGGGCAATATCCGCTGGAAAGCTTGATCGTGATGAGCAAGATTGCCGAAAAGGCGGAGAAGGCCATTGATTACTGGGCGGCAATTGCGCAAACCAAGTGTGACACCATGGGAGACGTCACCGATGCGATCAGCCATGCCACTTGTACGACGGCGATGGATTTGAATGCTGCGGCTATTGTGGCGTTTACGCAATCGGGACATACGGCTAGGATGATCTCGCGCTTCCGGCCCGATTGTGAAATCATTGCGATCACACCGGTGGAAAGGGTCTGGCGCCAACTGGCTTTATCGTGGGGGGTGACCCCCTTCCTGGTGGATGAGGTTTTTACGGCGGACGCTTTGTTTGCGATTGGGGAGAAGAAAGCTTTGGAATCCGGTCTTGTTCAAAAAGGTGATATGATCGTGATCACCGGCGGCGTCCCGATTGGGGTCAGCGGGACGACCAACACCATGAAGGTGAATGTGGTCGGGAATCTCGCGGGAAAGTAACTTTTCGTGCATAACCCCGTGCGGATCATGATTGACTTTCCCCGCGGTCGATGGTATACTGTTTTCAGCATAATTCGGTTAACGTGAGGATGGGAAGAGTACCCCGGATCGCCTTTGCCAGAGACAGGAGGCTATAGCTGGAAGCCGCCTGAGAGGAACCGCGGGGAAGACCACCCCGGAGCGGCTGTGATGAGCAGCCCGGTGGAACCGTTATCGCCAATGAAGTGCACCGGTCTCCGTTGTTGGGGCCGGTGAAAAAAGGTGGAACCGCGGAACCCTCCGTCCTTTATCGGGATGGAGGTTTTTTTATTCGAGAACAAACGGCTTGAGGTGAGCGGAAATGGAGAAGGTTATAAACGTTGGCATTGTGGGTATGGGTGTGGTTGGCACCGGCGTGGCCAAGATCCTTCTGAACCAAGGCCCCTTACTTCGCGAACGTACGGGCAAACGTTTTGTTTTAAAGACCGTTGCTGATCTGGATTGGGAACGGGAGCGGGGTGTCGACCTTTCGAATGTGCAGACGACCACCGATTTTGAAACACTGGTGTCCGATCCGGCCATCGATGTCATCGTGGAGACGGTGGGCGGGATCGAACCGGCTTTTACCATGGTCCGGCGGGCGCTAGCCGCCGGGAAACACGTGGTCACCGCCAACAAAGCACTTCTTGCCATGGAAGGAAGGACCCTCTTCAAGGAAGCGGCAGAACACGGTGTTGAACTGCGTTTTGAAGCCAGTGTCGGCGGGGGAATCCCGATTATCAAGAGTTTACGGGAAGGCTTGGTGGCCAACAAGATCATCAACATGTACGGGATTATCAATGGTACCTCCAACTACATTTTAACCCGGATGCACCGGGAGGGAATGGATTTTGACGCCGCTCTCCGGGCGGCACAAATCCAGGGCTTTGCCGAGGCCGATCCCACGCTGGATGTGGGTGGGGGCGATGCCGCCCACAAATTGACGATCCTCGCTTCCTTGGCCGCGGGGGGGTTTGTTGATTTTAACGCCATTCCGGTGGAAGGAATTACCGAGCTGACGACGCTGGATATCAATTTTGCCAAGAACTTTGGCTACGTCATAAAGCTTCTGGCGATTTACCGTTTTGACGAAGGAAAACTGGATCTGCGGGTTCATCCCACTCTGGTTCCGGGGGATCATCTGTTGGCGGCGGTCAACAATGAACTGAATGCGGTCTTTATTACTGGGGATTATGTGGGCGACACGATGTTTTACGGTCCGGGTGCGGGCCAAACACCGACCGCCAGTGCGATCGTGAGCGATCTGGTGGATCTGGCCCGGCTGTGGCCGGCGGAGAAGCCCGTTTCCGTCTCCCCAATTAATCCGGAGAAGGATGTAGCCCTCTTCTCCCTAGAAGAGATTACCAACCGTTTTTACCTCCGCCTGTTTACTCTGGACCAACCGGGGATCCTGGCTCAGATTGCCGGCGTGCTTGGGAAATACGGCATCTCGATCTCTTCGGTCGTGCAGTTGGAGACCCATGGTGATGAAAACTACGTACCCATTGTTTTGCTGACCCATGAGGCCTCGGAAAAAGCCATGTTTAAAGCGATGACGGCGATCAAAGAGTTTCCGTTTGTCCGGCCGGATCTTCTAAGATTAAGACTTTTTAAATAAGATCGGGTTTTCCTGACAAGGCTGGCCTTTCGGGTTATAATAACAAAAAGTAGTGGCAGCCCGAGTTTAATTAAGGATGAGGAGGAGAAGAAATGATCAAAGAACGGGTACAAGAAGCGTTGGACAAGGTCCGTCCTTCCTTACAAGCCGACGGCGGTGATGTGGAGCTGGTGGGGGTGTCGGAGGATGGCGTGGTCCAGGTGCGGCTGCAAGGCCGTTGTGCTGGCTGTCCCATGTCGATGATGACCTTAAAAAACGGAATAGAGCGTTATCTTAAAGAGCAAATACCGGAAGTAAAAGAGGTGCAACAGGTCTAGTCGGCATGGCGCTTTATCTTTTTGCCAAAAACCGTGTAGCTTTATTGCTGGACGGTTTTTTTTTATGTTTATCAACTGTTTGCAATTCTGTAATTTACTTTTCGTGTAAAATAAGTATAATCAAGACAAAGAATCGTTATTTTTTTAACGTAGTTTGTTAATAAAAATAACGATCATAGTTAGAGTCCGCAACAAATGTACGGAGATATTAGAATAGGGGGTTATAAGGATGAAAACGTTTGAGTTGAAAGTAGTGGAGAAAGAAGAAGCCAAGAATGTTGCGCAGGAAGTCGATGCTTTGGTGGCGAAAGCGGCGGCCGCCGGGGAGAAGCTGCGCGGGTTCACGCAGGAACAACTTGATGCGATCGTCAAAACCATGGCGCTGGCCGGGGTGGAACACCACGTTGAACTAGCCAAGCTGGCCTGGGAAGAGACGGGAAAAGGGGTTTATGAAGACAAGATCACGAAAAACCTCTTTGCCACCGAGTACATCTACAACAGCATTAGAGATACCAAGACCATTGGTGTCCTGGAGGAGAACCACGAAGCGGGGTATATAGAGATCGCTGAACCGATCGGGGTGATTGCGGCTCTCACCCCGGTGACCAACCCGACCTCAACCACGCTGTTTAAATGCTTGATCGCGTTAAAGACCGGCAACCCGATTATCTTTAGTTTTCATCCGCAAGCCCTGAAGTCGAGCATAGCGGCGGCCCAAGTGATGTTGGAGGCGGCGGTGGCCGCCGGTGCCCCTGCGGGCTGTATCGGCTGGATCGCCAACCCCTCGGTTGAGGCCACCAATTATCTGATGAAACACGATCAGGTCAGCTTGATTCTGGCTACCGGCGGTGCGGGGATGGTCAAAGCCGCTTATTCCAGTGGGAAACCGGCCTTGGGAGTTGGCCCCGGCAACGTTCCGTGTTACATTGAGAAATCCGCCGATTTGCGGCAGGCCGTGACGGATTTAATCTTAAGCAAGACTTTTGACAACGGAATGATCTGCGCTTCGGAACAGGCGGTCATTGTCGACCGGGAGGTGGCGGCGGAGGTTAAGGAATTAATGGTTGCCAACGGTTGCTATTTCTTGAAGCCCGCAGAGACGCAGGCCTTATCCAAAGTGGCGATTGATGAAAAAAGAGGAGGCATGAGTCCGGCGGTGGTGGGGCAGCCAGCGGTAAAAATTGCCGCCCTGGCCGGGTTCAAGGTCCCGGCGGCGACCAAAATCTTGGTGGCGGAGTTGGAAGGCGTCGGCCCGGAATATCCCCTTTCCCGCGAAAAGTTAAGCCCGATTCTGGCTTGGTATGTGGTCAACAGTGTGCAGGAAGGGATCGAACGGTGTATCGAGATGACCGAGTTCGGTGGATTGGGACACTCGGCGGTGATCCATACCAAAGACCAGGCGGTGATCGATGAATTCGCCCGCCGGGTCCGGACGGGACGTTTACTGGTGAATTCGCCGTCGAGTCACGGGGGAATTGGTGACCTTTACAACGGTCTTACTCCTTCCTTAACCTTGGGCTGTGGTTCGATGGGAAAAAACGCCACCACCGATAACGTGAGTGTGGGGAACTTGATCAATATCAAACGGGTGGCGTTACGACGGCCCCGGATGAAATGGTTCAAAGTGCCGCCGAAAATATACTTTGAATATGGTGCGCTGCAATATCTGGCCAATTTAAAAGGGAACCGGGCCATGATTATCACCGATCCGTTTATGATTAAACTGAAGTATGTCGACAAAGTCCTTTACCAACTGAAAAAGACGGGGATGGACTACCGGATCTTTTCCGAGGTGGAGCCCGATCCCTCCGTGGCGACGGTGGAAAAGGGGTGCCGGGCCATGCACGAATTTCAGCCGGACGTAATCATTGCCTTGGGTGGCGGTTCGGCCATCGACGCGGCGAAAGGAATGTGGCTCCTCTACGAGAGTCCGGAGACATCCTTCCGGGATCTGCGGCTTAAGTTTGCCGATATCCGGAAGCGGGTGTTCCGTTTTCCGCCCCTGGGCAAGAAGGCAACCTTTGTGGCCATTCCGACTACTTCCGGGACGGGTTCCGAAGTGACCGCCTTCACGGTAATTACGGATAAGACAAAGGATGTCAAATACCCCTTGGCGGATTACGCATTAACGCCGGATATCGCGATCCTCGACCCGGAACTGGTCCGGACGGTACCGAAAGCGGTGACGGCCGATACGGGGATGGATGTTCTGACCCATGCGATCGAAGCCTATGTTTCGGTGATGGCATCCGACTACACCGATGCCCTGGCGGAAAAGGCGATCAAACTCGTATTTAAGTATTTACCCCTCGCCTATCAAGACGGGGAGAACAAAGAGGCCCGGGAGAAAATGCATAATGCCTCCTGTCTGGCGGGAATGGCCTTTACCAACGCCTTTTTGGGCCTGAACCATAGTATGGCCCATATCCTGGGGGCGAAGTTCCATCTGCCCCATGGTCGGGCGAATGCGATTTTGCTGCCGTACGTAATCAAATACAATGCGGAAAAGCCCAGCAAGTTTGCGGCCTTTCCCCAGTATGAATCCTATAAGGCACCCGAGCGGTATGCCGAGATTGCTCGCTTCTTAGGACTACCGGCGGCAACCACCGAAGAAGGTGTAGCCAGCCTCATTCAGGCGGTGCGTGACTTGGCGCGCCAATTGGAGATGCCTTTGTCGTTAAAGGAGGCCGGGATCGACCGCCATGCCTTTAAGCGCGAGGTGGCGGCGATGGCGGATATTGCCTTTAACGACCAGTGCACAGGGGCAAATCCTCGGATGCCGCTGGTCGCCGAGATCGAGGCCCTTTATCTGGAAGCCTATGAAGGGAAACCGGTCGCGGTTAAGCAAGTCAGCTAACCGCCGGCCCTTGGCTTTCTTATAAATCTTAGAATTAAGTGTAAATCTTATTGGCAACCGGGTTGACCGTAACATGATTTTGGCCACCCGGTTTCTTGTTTTTGCTTGTTTTTTCGGATAAAGAATATTATGATAGTTATATTAGCAATGAAGCTTAACATGGCTAAGGGACGAAGAAGATTACGGGGTGATACAATGAAGGTCAAAGTCATCATGAATCCGGTGGCCGGCCGCGGACGGGCTTTAAAGGCGAAACCCCAGATCTTAAAGGCTTTATTGGAGTATGATGTGGAGCTTCATCTGGAAGAGACCAAAGGAATCAACCATGCGACGGAGATCGCCCGCCAAGCGGTGCGGGCTGGTTTTGATCTGATTGTGGTGGCGGGTGGTGACGGTACGATCAATCAAGTGGTCAATGGCATGGGCGAGGAACGGATCCCCCTCGGGGTAATTGGCTGTGGCACAGGCAATGATTTTGCCCGGGCTTTGGGGATGCCCGCCGACCCGGTGGCGGCGGTCCGGCAGATTATGGGCGGCGTGACCCGGCAGATCGATCTTTGCCGTGTTAACCAGAGTTATTTTGTTTCATCGGTGGGTGTTGGTTTTGACGGCGAAGTTGCTTTCCATACCAACCAGGGTTTTCGTTGGATCCGGGGCAAAGCGGCCTATCTATGCAGTGTTTTTAAGACCCTTTTTTCTTACCGGCCCCGGCGGATCAAATTAACCATTGACGGGTTGGTGATGGAATTCAACAGTTTGCTGGTGGCGGTTACTAACTCGCCCACCTACGGCGGGGGCTTGAAGATCAATCCGGAGGCCCGGATCAACGACGGGTTATTTGATGTCTGCGCCGTCCAGTATATGAGCAGACCGGAGATTTTAACCTATTTACCTTTATTGCTCCCCGGTTGGCACCAAAACTTAAAAAAAGTCCGGCTGATGAAAGGACGCAATATCACGTTGGAAAGCAATGAATCCTTTTACTATCAGGTGGATGGCGAAATATTGACCGATAAAACCCTCCGTTTTAGTCTGATCCCGCGGGCACTGGCGGTCAAAGGGGCCCAAGTGGAGCCGGCCGGCGGGTTTGATTTTGCCGCCGAAAAACCGGCCCGGGTGCAAGAAGCTTAAAAAAACTTGCAACCCAAGTTCAGTCCAAACCAGGAAAACCCTGCTGACGGAGGGCTTCGTAGAGCACAATCGCCACGGAATTGGCCAGATTGAGGGAACGGGCGGCGGTCCGCATGGGAATGCGCAGGTTATGGTGGGGATTTAACGCGAGAATCTCCGGCGGCAGGCCGCGGGTTTCTGGACCGAAGATCAGATAATCATCGGGTAGAAAGCGGACTTCGCTGTAGAGCCGTTGGGCTTTGGTGGTTAGGTAATAGTAGTTGCCATCCGGGTTTGCTTGGACGAAGGCGTCAAAATCGAGATACCTTTGAATATCAGCAAGCGCCCAGTAATCAAGGCCGGCCCGGCGCAAATGGCGGTCGTTCCAGATAAAACCGAAGGGTTCGATGAGGTGCAGGCGACAGCCGGTCGCGGCGCATAAACGGGCGATGTTTCCGGTGTTCTGCGGGATTTCGGGTTGAAATAAAACGACGTTCATGGTGAAACTCCTTTTTTTTTATATTTTCTTTAATTTTAACTCCCCTGCTTTCCCGTGGCAATCATTCTTTGCTTGTTTCCGGTAGCAAGCGGCGGGGTAAAACGGGGACAGGATTTACCGGGTACCGTTCCGGCCGGAAAATGTATGTTATAATGTTATAATAGTAAATCCGCGAGGTGCTAGTTATGACGTACGAGCAGGCATTGGCGTACATTCATAGCCGTAACCGGTTTGGGATCAAGCTGGGGCTGGACCGGATGCGGGCACTCTTAACCATTTTGGGTGCACCCCATCGCCAATACCCGGTGATCCATATCGCCGGGACCAATGGCAAGGGGTCAACAACTGCACTGGTCGGTGCGGTTTTGAAGACGGCCGGCTACCGGGTGGGCGCCTTTACGTCACCGCACCTGAGTTCTTATTGCGAGCGTCTGGCGATTAACGGGGCCCCGATTCCGCCGGCGAGATTGGCAGCCCTGGTTGATGCGGTCCGGCCGGTGGTGGAGGAAGCGGCCTTGGATCCGCGGATTGGCCATCCGACTGAGTTTGAATTTGGAACCCTTTTAGCCTTAAAATATTTTGCTGAGGAACAAGTTAATTTGGCTGTGATCGAAGTGGGGATGGGCGGCCGTCTGGATGCGACCAATGTCCTGACCCCACTGGTGGCGGGGATCGCCCATATCGCCCTTGATCACCAGGAGTATCTCGGGACGGATCTGGTCTCCATCGCCCGGGAGAAGGCCGGGATCATTAAACCCGGCATTCCGGTGGTGTTTGGGCCACAAGCGCCGGAAGCAAACGCGGTGTTAGAAGAAACAGCCCGGTCGGTGGCGGCACCCTGTTATCGCGTGGGGAAGGAGATTGGCTGCCGGCTCGTTCGGGTGGATTTATCCGGAACCCATCTTGAGCTCCAGTGGCAGGATGAACCGGCGTTTCCGGTCCGGGTTAACCTCTATGGTGCTCACCAAGCGGCCAATGCGGCGCTGGCCTTTGGCCTGCTTCAAATAGTTAAAGCCCAAGGTTTTCCCTGGAGTCAACACCACCTGATGGCAGGTTTTGCTAAGGTCACCTGGCCCGGCCGGATGGAGTTTTTCCCAGGTCCGCCGGCGCTGATGCTGGACGGGGCCCATAATCCGGACGGGGTCACCAACCTGGCCCACGGGCTTTGCCAACTGTTTCCGGAACACCGGATCCGCTTGGTTGTGGGGATTTTGGATAACCGGCCAGTGGAAAAGATGGGGACAATCCTGGCTTCGATCTTGGGGGCGAAGCTGCACCGGGTTTACGTCACCACGGTCCCGGATGCGAAAACCGCCCCCAGCGCCCGGCTGGTCCGCTGTTTTCAGGGTTTAGGCGTCAGCACCGTTGCGCTGGATGATCCGCTGACGGCACTCAAAACAGCCCTGGCCGAGTTGGAGGAGGATGAGTTGTTGGTGGTCTGCGGTTCCCTGTATCTGGTGGGTTTTTTACGCCCGTATATTCTTGACCTTTTTTCCGTGGCGTCTGGGGGGAAGACATGTGGAAGCTGAAAGAATTACCATCTTTACCGGGCCCTTTGGGAGCGGCAAAACGGAGGTGGCCGTGAATTACGCTTTACATCTCAACCGGCAGGGGCAGCGGGTTGGGCTGGTTGATTTGGATATCGTCAATCCCTACTTCCGTTCCCGTTCTTTAGCCCGGCAGTTAAAGGAGGAGGGGATTGACCTGGTCTCAACCCAGCCGGGTTTGGAGATGGCGGATCTGCCCGCCCTTTCGCCCCGGATTTTCAGCTTTTTGCAGAGCCCGGACCGCCAGGTGGTCTTTGACGTCGGCGGGGATCCGACCGGCGCCCGGGTCTTGGGCCGCTTTCAACCTTATTTTCAGGCCACCCCGTATCGGCTCTGGCTGGTGGTCAACCCTTACCGGCCTGGGTATCAAGAACCGGAGCGCCTTGTCAAGCTGGCCCGGGAAGTGGAAACAGCTTCCCGTCTCCAGATTAACGGTTTGATTGACAACAGTAATTTAGGGCAATTAACCGACCGGCGGGTGCGGGCGGAAGGGGCGGAACTGGTGACGGCGGCGGCCGAGCGGTTGCGGGTGCCGGTGGTTTTCCGTACTTATACGGATCAGGCTTTACTGACCGAGCCCGAACGGGCCGGGCCGGAGCCGGTCTTTCCGCTGAAGTTGTTTATGCGTCCGCCTTGGGAAGGCGAATAGCGCTTTTTGCGGGTTGCGGCGCGTAATAAATAGTTATTTTATTGTCTAGGTGGCGGCCACAGCGGAAAAGTTTGATCTAAAATGGTCAGCCCGCCTTTTGGATTGGCCATAACAAGTTGGAGAGAGGAGATGGCGAATCTTGGCACGGATTACCATTGATGAAGAACGTTGCAAAGGTTGTGAATTGTGCGTTTCGGTTTGTCCCAAGAAGATCCTGGGGATGTCGGAGCGGATCAATAGTCAAGGGTATCATTTTGTCGAAACTATCGGCCCCGATTGCATCGGGTGTGCGTTTTGCGCACGGATCTGCCCGGATGTGGTGATTGAGGTCTATAAATAACACCATGGTAACAAATGGTAGGAACAGGAGGTAGGGTGTTTTTGGAACGAGTAATGATGAAAGGGAATGAGGCGTTGGCCGAAGGAGCGATCCGGGCTGGCTGCCGGTTCTTCTTTGGCTATCCGATTACGCCCCAGAATGAAATCCCGGAATACATGGCCCGACGGATGCCGGAAGTGGGCGGTGTTTTTTTGCAAGCGGAGAGTGAAGTGAGCGCCATTAATATGGTCTATGGGGCCGGCGGCGCGGGCGGCCGGGTGTTAACTTCCTCTTCCAGTCCGGGGATCAGTCTGAAACAGGAGGGCATCTCTTATTTGGTTGGGGCCCAGGTGCCCTGTGTCATTGTGAATGTCGCCCGTGGGGGTCCGGGCCTGGGTGGCCTGACGCCGTCCCAATCCGATTATTTTCAGGCGACCAAAGGCGGCGGCCACGGCGATTACCGCTTGCTGGTCTATGCGCCCGGTAACGCCCAGGAGATGGTGGATTTAATCGGCTTGGCCTTCGATAAGGCGGAAGCATACCGGAATCCGGTCATGATCTTGACCGACGCGATCATGGGCCAGATGATGGAACCGGTTGTTTTGCCCCCGTTACGGGAAGTTTCACCGGACAAACCGTGGGCGACCACGGGCAAAAAAGGGCGCAGCAAACCCAATCTCATTAACAGCTTGGGGATTGTGGGTGAAGACTTGGAGAGGATCAACGTCGAACTCCAGGCGAAATTTGCCCGGATGGCCGCGGACGAAGTGCGCTATGAGGCCGATGGGGTAGAAGACGCCGATCTGGTCGTGGTTGCCTACGGGACCAGTTCCCGGGTGGTGCGGTCGGCCATCTCCCGTCTACGTCAGGAGAAGAAAAAGGTCGGACTGCTCCGTCCAGTTACTTTATGGCCCTTTCCGCAGCAGATATTGGCTGAGCTCGCGGCGGCCGGGAAACGGTTTTTGGTTGTGGAAATGAGCGCCGGTCAGATGGTGGAGGATGTGATCCTCAGTGTAAATGACCGGGCGAAGGTGACATTTTTCGGTAAATTGAACGGAACGGTACCGACGGTCAAAGAAGTTTATGACCGGATCATGTCATTGCTGCCGGAAGGAGGAGAAGAATGAAGAAGATCTTTGCCTACCCCCGCGCGCTGTCCCCAAAACGCACCCATTATTGTCCCGGCTGCACCCACGGCATTATCCACCGCTTGGTGGCGGAAGCCATTGATGATTTAGGGATTCAGGAACGGACGATCGGGATTGCCCCGGTGGGCTGCGCAGTTTTGGCCTATGAATACTTTGATGTTGATTTTCTGGAAGCGGCCCACGGCCGGGCGCCGGCCGTGGCAACCGGGGTGAAACGGGTCCACCCCGAGGCCATCGTCTTTTCCTACCAAGGCGATGGGGACCTGGCTTCGATTGGGATGGCCGAGATCATCCACGCGGCGACCCGGGGGGAAAATATCACGGTAATCTTTGTCAACAACACCGTTTACGGGATGACCGGCGGCCAGATGGCGCCGACGACTCTTCCGGGTCAGAAGACCACCACCTCCCCTTACGGGCGGGATACGGCGACCGTTGGTTATCCGATCCGGGTCTGTGAACTGTTGGCCACGTTGGATGGTCCGGCTTATCTCGAACGGGTCAGTGTCCACGATCCGCAGCATATTATTAAAGCGGGACGGGCGATCCGCAAAGCCTTTGCCTTGCAAGTTGCCGGAAAAGGGTTTTCGTTGGTGGAAGTCTTGTCCTCCTGCCCGACGAACTGGGGGATGACGCCGACGCAAGCGCTTCGCCATATCAAGGAAGTGCTGGTCCCCTATTATCCATTGGGCGTGTTCCGCGCTCCGGAGGAGGTGAGCGGGGATGACGCATGAGATTATTTGTGCCGGGTTCGGTGGGCAAGGTGTGATGCTGATCGGACAGTTGCTGGCGTACGGAGGAATGTTGGAAGGGAAAGAGGTGACCTGGTTCCCGTCCTACGGACCGGAGATGCGGGGTGGGACGGCCAATTGTTCGGTGGTCATCTCCGACCAGCCGGTGGGCTCGCCGATTGTGGCCGAACCGGACGGTCTGATTGCGATGAACGGTCCTTCGTTGACCCGGTTTAAGACGGCGGTGAAGCCGGGCGGGGTGATTGTTTACAACTCTTCCTTGGTTACCGCGGTACCGGCGCTGCCCGGAGTCAAGATCTGTGCGGTACCCGCCAATGAATTGGCCCGGGAGCTGGGGAATGATAAAATTAGCAACATGGTGGTTTTAGGGGCCTTTTTGGGTCTGACGAAAGCGGTGGCGGTGTCCAGTATCGAAACCGCTTTGCAACAAGTTCTACCCGCCCGGCGGCACCATTTGATCCCCTTGAACAGTGCCGCGCTGCGGAAGGGTTTTTCTTTAGTCACCGAATAGCGCATAAGAGCAAACTACGAATAAAAGGAAAAGGCAGTGGGGCAATGGTCAATGCACCACTGCCTTTTTCCATGGCACATAAACCTTGTCCGGTTTTGGTATAATAAGCCTGATATTCCGGAAGGAGGACAAGGGATGAAAAAGACCAACACCGCAAAGACCGAACCGCATAAAAGCGGTTTTTGGGCCGGACTTTGCCTTGGGGTATTTTGTGCTCTCTTTCTGGCCACGGTTCTGGTTTATACTTATTTAAGTGTGGGCGGATTCCGGATTCAATTGGACCGGGACCGGCCGGCGTTCTTTCTCCGGGACCAAATCAAAGCGGAAGCTTTCGCCGAATTCAATCTCTTTGTGGAGAAATTGAAGCTGGAATTACCGGCCGCCATTAACCGAGCTTTTCAGGTTCCGGAAAGTTTATTCATCCCGTACGAAGAAGGTGCGGTCAGTCTACCGCCGGGAATGGGAGCGGCCGCCCGGGAACATTTTCAGCGGTTGGCGGTGGAGGCGGTGCGCGCCTTTTTGCAACGGGTTGATCCCACCCCTTTTGTGGAGGAAATTGGCCAGGAAGCACTGGCAAAGACGCGGGAGGCGTTCAAGCGGGAGGTGGCCGGGAAGACCTATTACTATGATGTCCATCCCCTGCTGGCGATCCCGGTGCGGGTGGCGACGGAGTAGAAGATATCCCGGTGTTAGCTATCGCCCGTTCAAAAGCGGTCCAAAGTTGAGCGCGGGTTTTGGCCGGAGTGCTGACCGGCGGCGTGGAAAGCGGCGTATGGTGATGTTGCCCGGAAAGGGTGTTGACATTGGCTGTTTCTTCTGCTATTCTTACATAGAAAGGATAACCTTTAAGCTGGTCCCGTGAGGCCGGTAAGGAATTATTCTTATGCTTTAACTTTTTAAAGATAAGAACGGAACCTTCCTGCCTTGCGGCGGAAGGTTTTTTTATGTTTGGAGGTGGCTGGGGTGGGGAAAGTTAAAGCACAGGTCATGGACGGCGAGAATATCCGCCGGGCTTTATACCGGTTATCCCACGAGATTACCGAGCGGAATAAAGGAGTTGCGGATCTGGTGATTATTGGCATCCGGACGCGGGGTGTACCGTTGGCCCAACGTTTGGCGAAGCTCATTGGCGAACACGAAAAAACCGCGGTCCCCGTTGGTACCCTGGACATTACGTTTTACCGGGATGATCTGACCTTGATCTCACCCCAGCCGGTGGTACACCGGAGTGATATCCCCTTCGATATTAACGGGAAAAAGGTTGTGCTGGTCGATGATGTGTTGTATACCGGCCGGACGGTGCGGGCGGCCTTGGATGCTTTGATGGATTTGGGCCGTCCCAGCATGATTCAACTGGCGGTGTTAATCGACCGCGGCCACCGTGAACTCCCGATTCGTGCCGACTTTGTGGGGAAAAATGTCCCAACATCGCAACGGGAAGTAATCCAGGTTAAATTAAATGAGACGGATGGTGAAGACCGGGTTGTTATTGAAGAATTAGCGAAAGAATAAAGCTGTGTCCGACTTTAAATTGATCCGGTGAGGTCAATAAGGAGGAAAGCTTAAATTTACCCCTGATTGGCCTTAGATCGGGGGTTTTTTGGTGTAATAATCAATAAAAGATGTGGTAAGATCCGGTGGAAAACGAAGAAGGTAGATTTTTAAATTAAAATGGAGGGATTAATATGGAAAAAGGGATCGGTGTAACAGAAAAGCCAACACTCAGTAGATGGATTCCACTCAGTCTGCAACATGTCTTTGCGATGTTTGGGGCGACGGTTTTGGTTCCGTTCTTAGTCACGCTCAACACTCCGGACCATACCGTAATGTTGACTTCAACCGCGCTCTTCACTTCCGGGATCGGGACCTTGCTTTACATTCTGATCACCAAAGGAAAGGTCCCGGCTTATCTCGGGTCATCCTTTGCTTTTATTGCGCCTCTAATCTCGGTGTCAACGGTTTATGGTTTTCCTTACGCGATGGGTGGCGCATTTTTTGTGGGGCTCATTTACGTCGGTTTTGCCCTAATTATCAAGTTTTTTGGTTTGCACTGGTTAGATCAGCTTTTGCCACCGGTCGTGATTGGGTCGATCATCGTCACGATCGGACTGAACTTAGCGCCGACCGCCATGGATATGGCGATGAAGGGGTCGGGGGATACGTATAATCTGTACTATGTTTTGGTGGCCACGGTTACGCTGGCCATTGCCATCTTCGCCTCGGTGGTTTTAAAGGGCTTTTTTACGGTAATTCCAGTATTGATTGGGATTATTGGCGGCTACTTGTTTGCGCTGATTATCGGTTGGCTCTTTCCGGAATATGCTTTAATTGACTTTTCGGTGGTAAGGTCAGCGCCGTGGTTTGGCTTTCCGAGCCTGATCAGGCCGAAATTTGGATTGGTACCGGTTGCGACTTTTGCCTTGGTTTCTTTGGCGACCATTGCGGAGCATTTAGGTGATACCTTGGTCACCAGTAAAGTAGTGGGTAAAGACTTTTACAAAGACCCGGGTCTTCACCGGACGTTGGCCGGTGATGGCCTGGCGACGAGTTTGGCTGCTCTCTTTGGTGGTCCGCCCAACACGACTTACGGTGAGAATATTGGCGTCATGGCTTTCACCCAGGTCTACAGTGTTTGGGTGATTGGCGGGGCTGCCGTCTTTGCCGTGCTCCTTTCCTTTTTCACCAAGTTCGGTGCGTTGATCCAGACCATTCCCGTGCCGGTAATGGGCGGCATTAGCATGATGCTTTTTGGCATCATTGCCAGCAGCGGGATTCGAACCTTGGTGGAGAGTGGGATTGACTATAGTAACAAAAGGAACCTGATTATCTCTTCCGTTATTCTTGTTATCGGGATCGGCGGCGGGAAGCTCTTCTTCCCCTTGAGTGACGAGTTAAACTTTAACTTAGAGGGGATCGCTTTGGCGGCTTTGGTGGGAATAATTTTAAACCTTATTTTGCCGAAATCTTTGGACCGAGGCGAGGAGGGTCCTTCCGAAGAAGCTGAACCAGAGGCTGCAGCCCGGGGCTAAGCAGTAGTGATCCATTGAATTTGGTAAAAAAAGCGGTCCTTTGTCGGCCGCTTTTTTTATTTTCGTGCGCAATTCATTGATTGATCCCCGCCCAACGGTGGATTTCATCGGGAATCAGCGGCAGCGGGACTTGTTTAACCGCCGCCTTGTATTCCCAGGCTTTCTGGGGCATACCGTAAATGACCGAGGTTTTTTCGTCTTGGCAAATGGTATAGGCTCCTTTGTCCCGCATTGCTTTTAAGCCGGCGGCACCATCGTCGCCCATGCCGGTCAGGATGATTCCCATGGCGTTAACTTGGGCTACTTGCGCAACAGAGAAGAACGTGTGATTAATGGAAGGGTTATAAATTGAGTCCTTCAGTTTCGGGCCGAGCCGCGCCAGATATTTGGCCCCGCTTTTCTCAATGGTGAGCGAACGGTCACCCGGAACGACCAGAGCCAAGCCGGAAGTGATTTGTTCACCGTCCTCGGCTTCTTTCACACGAATGCGGGCAATTTGGTTTAGGGATTGGGCAAAAGACGATGTAAACATGGCGGGTAAATGTTGGATGATCAGCAGCCCGGGGACATCGGGGTGTAATTGTTTGCAGATTTCAGTTAAAGCAACGGTTCCGCCGGTTGACGCCCCGATCGCGATAATTTTATCAGTCGTGATTTTTAGGCCTTCACTCTTCGGCAAGGAGGCTCCGGAAGCAGGAGGGTCGACGGCCAGAGGGGTCCGGGCTATGCTGGCCTGGGCCGCGGTACGGATCTTACTGATGATCTCTGCTTTGATCTTCTCCATTCCGCCGAGTAAACCCAGGGTGGGCTTGGCCACAACATCAACGGCGCCTAAAGCAAGAGCTTGGACGGCGATGTCACTGTTTTCTTGCGTCCAAGAGCTGATCATCACCACTGGTAGGGGGCGGAACTTCATCAGGTAACGGAGAAAATCCAGCCCATCCATGTTGGGCATTTCCACATCAAGTGTGATAACATCGACGTCTGTTTTTTTTAGGACTTCGATGGCCTTTAGCGGGTCCGCAACGGTGGCCACGACCTCCAGGTCCCCGGTTTGATTGATGATTTCTTTAAGATACTGACGGATAAAGGCGGAATCGTCAACCACAAGAACGCGGCTGGGCGGTTTTTTTCTCATTAGATTACCTGCCTTTTTTGTAAATTGATTTTCCCAGCGAAAGCCAACGGCGGTCGGCCGTAGTATCGATCGATTCGGAATGGCCGAGAAACAGATACCCTCCGGTGTGCAAACGATCATGAAAGTGGTTGAGGATTTGAGTACGGGCCGCTTTGGACAGATAGATAAAGACGTTCCGACAGAAAATGATATCCATACGGATGTGGGGTGGAAGGGAATTTTCGTCCAACAGATTGGCCACGCGAAAGAGTACATCCCTTCTTAGTTCGGGGATAACACGGAAGTAACCGTCGAGGGTTTGGTCGGGATGAAAGTACTTCATACGCCACCGGGCAGGCACGGAAGCCAGTTTTTCCCGGGGAAAGCTGCCCAAACTTCCGATTTTTAACTGTTCCACACTGATGTCGGTGGCTAAGACTTTTATATCCCAGTTTTCACCCAAAGTTTCACGGCAGGTGATGGCGATACTGTAAGCTTCTTCTCCGGACGAACTCCCTGCGGACCAGCACCGGATCTTTTTGGGTCCTTTTTTTTCGGCGGAAAAACGGGGCAGGAGGGTTCCGGCTAAGTATTTGAACTGGACCGGTTCACGGAAGAAAGACGTCACATTAGTGGTCAGGAGTTCGCAGAGAATATCACGTTCCTGCGCATCTTGCCGTAAACGGGCCAGATACGTTTGGTAGTTATCAATTCCCAGTTGGAGAAGGCGTTTGTTTAAACGGCTTTCGATCAAATATTTTTTTTGGGCAGTGTAGTTGAAACCCAAGGTTTGATTAATAATGCGGCATATTTCCTCAATCTCTTGGTCTGTAGGAGGGATAACCGATTTGTTTAGCATGAAGGTCCTCCGTGGTTGAAATTATTCGATGTGCAGCAGTTGCTGGGCAATTTGCTGGTGGTTAAGGATAAGGCCGATCTGGCCACTGCCAAGGATCGCCGCACCGGCAATTTGTTGGAGTTCACCCATGGCTTTATTGATTGGTTTGATCATGATATCTTCCAGGCCAATCAATTCTTCGACGATAAAGCCGACATGACCACGGCCGCTGTTAATGATCACCACAGGAATGCGCATTTTATCCTGTTCAAAGGGGAAGCGGAAATACTCCCCTAGATCAACCAAAGGGATCGTCTCAGGATAGCGGTAAAAGATTAATTGGTCGCCGACTTGATGAATCTCTTCTTCCTTAATGACAATACTTTGCACCACGTCGGCCACGGGAATCCCAAAAATTTGCCCGCCGACTTTAACCATAAACGATTGAATAATCGCCAAAGTCAAGGGGACGCGCAGCAAAAAAGTGGTTCCGCGCCCCGGTTCGGTTTGCACATCGATATCGCCTTGCAGCTTCTTGAGGTTGGTCTTGACCACATCCATCCCAACGCCCCGTCCGGAAAGTTCGCTCACCTCTGTGGTGGTGGAAAACCCGGGGGCAAAGATGAGGCGGATCAGTTCCTCGCCACTTAGATTGCTATCTTCGGCGATTAATCCGCTGGCAAGGGCTTTCTCTTTGATCTTTTCCAAGTTAAGTCCCCGTCCGTCATCGGTCACACTGATGACGATATGACTACCTTCTTGGCGGGCGCCCAGGGTAATATGGCCGGTCGGATCTTTCCCCAGTTTTTTTCTGGTCTCCATATCTTCAAGCCCGTGGTCAACCGCGTTACGGAGGAGATGCGTTAAAGCGTCGATGAGTTCTTCGGCAATGTGTTTATCGATCTCGGTATCTTCCCCGACAAAATGCAGTTCAACCTTTTTCCCCAGTAGCTTGGTGATGTCCCGGACAATTTTGGGGAAACGGGAAAAAAGCTGACGCACCGGGATCATCCGTAGATCCATGGCTCCGATTTGGAGAATCGAAACAGTTTGGTCGAGCTCCTGCACGATTTTGGACAACTGTTCCCAGGTGGTTTTACCCTGATAGCCTTGGTAATAGAGGTGGGAGAGGCTGGTTTTGATGGTCAGCAGCTTCCCAAGTTGATTGATGACATTGTCGATGCGTTCCGCTTTGACGCGGATGGTTTGTCCGGCGGACAAGTCACCGGGGGTCAGCTCGATTCCTTTCTGCTCGCCCTTGCGGAATTGCTGCCATTTGCGGATGTTGATCTCTTGCGCACCGTTGTTGAGGGGATAGTTCAGGATTGATTGTTCTTCCTCCGGCGTTAGCTGGTCTTCGGTGAACAGGACCACCCGAAAGGCGGCATAATTTTCTTCGGGAATGGCTTCTTCACTTGGTGCTGTGGTCAACACCTGGCCGAGGGTGCGGAGAAAGCGGAGAAGGATGACCGCCGAAACACTCCGCATCTTGGCGTCAGGCGCAAATTTAACGCTGACTTCATAGACGCTTTTTCCTTCCTCTTGCCAGGAATTGACCTTCTCTTTTTCTTCCTCACTGAGGATGAGTGGAGGCACCGGCTTTTGGTTGGCTTCCTGTTTGGAAGATTCTTTGCTGGTGAGCGCTTTTAGCTTTTCCAGCCATTTTTCACCGGCAAAAGGAGTCGTCATGACGTTGTTGGCTAAATAATCACTAAACTCGTCGGTAAAAGCGAGCAACAGGTCAATCGCTTCGCTGTCTAAAGTGTACTGGCCATTACGCACGGCGGAAAAGAGGTTTTCAATTTCGTGCATGACCTCGGTTACTTCTACCAAGCCGATTAACCCGGAGGACCCTTTGATATTATGGGCAAGACGAAACATTTCGTCGATAAACTCCGTCTGACGCCCGGCGTTTTCTTCAATTTGGAGCAGAATCAGCACCAACCGTTCAATTTGTTCACTGGTTTCTGCAATAAAGGTCGCGAGAAGTTCGCTGTCAATAAAGTTACTATCTTTACCTGTCATCTTTGCTCAACCCCTTAAATCAACCACTCTTCCGGGACTGCAAACGGCCGGACTGGTCAACCAATCGGCCGTTCAGGATGTTTATCACCGGTAATATTAAGTGACGGATGGATTTGTTTCGGCAATGATCTGCTCCAACTGCTCTTGACTACTGATCGACATGATCTTGTCTAAATCAAGGATCATAATCAGACGGTCACCCAGTTTCCCCATGGCTTTGAGGTATTGGGTTTCAGGACGGGCGGAGAGTTCCGGGGTGACTTGAATCTGTTCGCTGGGGATATTGAGAATATCGGAGACCTGATCAACGGTGAGTCCGACGGTCTTCCCGTTCATCTCGATTACAATAATCACGCTGAAGTCATTATCGGCGCGGGCGGGGAGACCGAACCTTTTTCGCAAGCACAGGGTGGGGATCACCTCGCCACGGAAATTGATCACGCCTTCCACATAATCGGGAGCATGGGGTATTTTGGTTGGCGTAACATACCGGATAATTTCTTGAACACGAAGCACATCAAGACCATACTCCTCATTACCAACGGTGAAGATAATTAGCTGTTCCTCCGCTTCGGAGCTGGTGAATTGTAGGTTTAAGATATCCATGGTGTTATCTTTTTTGGCCATGGCGTACACCCCCAATTAAAAGTGCTCAATACTATCTTCCTTAAAGGATTGACGGTTTGGCGTGGTGTTGAACTTAAACTTTTTTGGTAACTGTTCAGCGGCGTCCCTGGATTCTTCGGTCGTGGTCTGTTCCTCCTCGAGTTTAAAGAAGTCCACTTGTTTACGGAGGATCTCGGCCTCGGCATACAGCGCTTCACAGGAGGAGGTCAACTCTTCAACCATCGCCGCATTTTCTTGGGTCACCTGGTTCAACTGTTCAATCGAAGCCTGAATTTGCTGGGAAGAACTGGATTGCTCACGCATTGCGGCGGCCACTTCCATGATGACATCGGACGCCCGCTTGCTGTTGACCACAATCTGTTCAAGCATCTCCGAGGAGCTGTTGACCAGTTCATTTCCGATTCCGACCCGTTTGACGCTTTCATTGATTAGTTGTTCAATTTCTTTAGCCGATTCGGCGGTCCGGCCGGCGAGATTTCTAACTTCGGCCGCGACGACCGCAAACCCCCGGCCTTGCTCGCCGGCGCGGGCCGCTTCGACCGCTGCGTTGAGAGCTAAGAGATTGGTTTGGAAGGCGATATCATTGACGACTTTAATGATCTCGGCAATCTGTTTGCTGCTGGTGGTGATATCGGCCATCGCCTTGATGGTATCTTGAATCTTCTGTTTGCCATTGTTCACCACTTCCAAAGTACTTTGCGAAAGTTCATTGGCCCGGTTCGAGTTGGCGGCAACCTCCTGAATGGAGTTGTTTATCATCTCAATGGTCGAGGAGATCTCTTCGAGCGTCGAAGCCTGTTCCTGGGTACGGTGGGATAACTCTTGGGTGCCGGCGGCAATTTGCTGGGAAGATTGGTTGATGCGGTCGGAAGATTCCGCGATCTGGGTAATCAATTGGGCCGTTTGCTGTACCATATTATTCTGCTCAGCCGCCAGGTCACCCAGTTCGTCGTAGCGGTTGAGATCAATTTGGATGGTCAGATCACCCTGGGCCATTCGTTTAACGCCCTCATTGATGAGGAGAATCGGTTTTGATAATGAATTGGAGAACAAGAACCCCAGGATTAAAACACCGACGTTGATGAAGATGGCAAGGGTGGTAAAGATCGTCCGAAAGGAGTTGACGGAGGCAAAGGCTTCGTCATAATCGATAGCGGTGACAATGCCAACCGGAAAAGTTCCTAAGTTAAATGTTTTTAGGTTCCCAAGGACCTTTTTTCCCAGGTGATTACGGAAGATTAAGTTTTGGTCAAAGCCCAGTTCCCCACGGCGCAGGGCGGCACTCAGGGTGTCGATGGCTTCATTATCAATCCTGGTTTTCAATACTTCTGCTCCGTAACTGAACTTAGGCTGCGTTAAAAGGAGCCCACTTTCATTAATCAGAAAACTATCGGCGGTTTCCCCGATGTTGTCGAGACCGGTCAGGGTCATTTCGGTTATTTGGTCACTGTCGTAAAAACCGCAGATTACCCCCAGGACATCCCGTTTAGTATAGTAGTTGTAGACGGGCGCGCTGATCACGATAATATTGCTACCAACCAGCTCCGAATAGTAGATTTCGGAGGTGGTAACCTGTCCACTTAAGCTTCGTTGAATATAATCGCGGTGGGCTACGCTCTGGTTGAGGAGGGCTTCATTGGATGCACTGATAATTTCGGCATTTTGGTTGATAATAAACACATCACGGAAGCCAACCTCGTTCTTAATCCTCTGAAGGAGGGGAGTGACAATGGTTTCATTCTGATAGTGCCATTCGGAACCACCGCGTAAAAGATAATACAAGTTTATGTTTTCATAAATATCTTTAAATGAAGAAATAATACTGAGCGTTTTTTGCTGATTTTCAAACCAGGTCTCCAGAAGACTTTCTTTTTCGGAAGTAAAAATGTTGAATTTGGACTCAACTTCGGCATGGAGGACGTTATTGGCAGAAAGAAAGGCGATTGATGCTAAGATCAGGACCGGTACAAGTCCGATGAACAAAAAGGTAAGAATGAACCTCAACCGCAGCGATAATTTTTTTTGAACCATTACCGGCTACCTTCTTGTATTTTGAAAAAGCTAAAGCCATATTAACCTGGATTGATTTTAACCGGGGGCAAATATAGGTAATAATCGACATCTTACAACATAATATCGGTTTTTATAGTACATTCTTTATACTAATTCGTTAAATTTAACGTTTTTCCGAAAAAAAGAACCGCTAAGTACGAAAAAAGGGGAGAAAAATTTACGAAAAAATAGAGGAATTAGGACCAGGTATCAAGAACTAGTACTAATATGTTGTCACTAAAAGCCTCATTGGGGAATGAATGATCGGTAAAGGGGGAGAATTACTTGCTGGATATTACCGAAATCAAGAAAGTCTTACCACACCGTTTCCCATTTTTACTTATTGACCGTGTGATCGAGGTGGAACCGGGGAAAAGAGTGGTGGCGATTAAGAATATCACGGTCAATGAGGTGTTTTCCCAGGAGTATTACGGGGGACTCTATCCAATGCAAGGGGTTCTTCAAGTTGAAGCCATGGCGCAGACCGCTGCCTTTTGATTCTCAACTCCGAAGAGAACAAAGGACAGCTGGCTTACTTCTCCAATATTGAACATGTCCGGTTCCGCACACCGGCACTGGCCGGCGATCAACTGCGGATCGAAGTGGAACTGGTGCGTTTACGTGCCCGCGCCGGCAAGTTCAAAGGCTGCTGTTATATTGGCGACAAGAAAACCTGCGAAGCAGTGTTCAGTTGTATGCTTGCCGCCGATCAGAAAGCTTCATTTATTTAAGAAAACAACTTTTTAACCAATTGCCGGTAACGGTGACCAGTCGTAAAAAGGAGAAGGGAGTGTGCTCGGTCGTAATCAACCGGATCCCTTCGTTTTGTTTTAAGACGCGGACCAGTCCACGGGCGTCTGTAACCGCTTCGGGGAGAATCAGGCCACCGCGCGCCAGGTCAGGACGGCGATGAAAATCAGAACCGGAGATCATGCGCAGGTTATGCTGCCGGGCAAAAGCGAGCGCCCGCTCATTGTTGGAATTTTGGCGGGGATTACCGTTGTAGACTTCAATACCGTCAATCAGGGCCAGGGGAGCGGGCGTGATCCCCGGGCGAAAAGGATGAGCCTGGTAGATTAGTATTTCCGGACCGGTGGAAAATTCCTTGGTCAATTGCCGGAATTTCGCCAGTCCCAGCTTGTACAATTCGGGGTGTGTTTTAAGGAAAGTTTCATCGATCCCGTAGACCAAAAACTCCTGCGGTGAATCGACAAACTTTACCTCAATCCCCAATAAAACCGTTAAACCAATTTTTTCCCCTTCCTCCCGGGCGCCACGGTAACCCCGGAGAAAGAGGTCAATCCGGGCGGACCAGGGTAAGGAAGCGGGAAACTTACGGAAGAACCCCCGGTTATAATGGTCGGTAATGACAATTCCGTCATAACCGGCTTTTTTGTATAACTGGGCCACCAAGCGTCCGGCCGTGCGCCCGCATGGGCTGGTTTCCCGCGTATGGACATGGAGATCAATCCGAAAAGGCATTATCATTCGCTCCTGCGTGTAGAGGTTTCTTCATTATTATTGGCAATCGGGGAGAAAAGATGTGGGGAGGATGCCGTGTTTTACGATGGGTTTGACCGTTTTTGGGCAAAGAAAAGAGCCACCCTGAACGGTGGCGAAAATTAAATTGAAAAGTTTATTTTAATGATTTGGAATAATAATTGATTGATTTCACTCACCTCTGACTGCCGGCGTGGTCAAGAGGGAGGCGAGCTGCTTCAGCCGTAGGGCCCTTACGCCTGAGGCGCTCTCCATTCTTCAGGATAGGGTAATTACCACTGAAGAATGTACCACTATATTACCATAGAATTTATCCAAATGCAACAGGTTGTGGCAAATTTTTTTAAAAAATTTTATGCCGCGGGTGGTTGGTTGATCAAAATCGTGGTCTTTGTTATTATAAAGGAATGTTTAAAGCTTTCAAGATCATACAAGAAGGGAAGACCGGAATGAAGATCGGAATTGTCGGATTGCCGAATGTTGGCAAAAGCACGTTATTTAATGCGATTACCCAAGCCGGCGCCGAATGTGCCAATTACCCCTTTTGCACAATCGAACCGAATCTGGGGGTTGTTGCTGTTCCTGATGAGCGGTTGGCGGGTTTGGCGGCCATGTACCAGCCGAAGAAGGTGACCCCGGCAACCGTTGAATTTGTGGATATTGCCGGGTTGGTCAAGGGCGCCAGCCGGGGGGAAGGGTTGGGTAACAAGTTCCTCGCCCATATTCGGGAGGTAGACGCCATACTCCATGTTGTCCGCTGCTTTGCTGAAGACAATATCGTGCATGTGGAGGGGTCCATCGATCCCTGGCGCGACGTCGAGATTATTAATTTGGAGCTCATCATGGCCGATCTGGAGACGTTGGCGAAAAGGATCGAAAAAACCAAAAATTTGGCAAAATCCGGTGATAAAAAGCTCCTGGCCGAACTGGATTTATACCAGAAGATCCAGGAGGGATTGGAAAACGGGCTTCCCGTCCGTGCGCTGTCTTTTAGTAAGGAAGAGCAAGAACTGGTCCGCGGTCTCTTTTTGCTGACCGACAAACCAGTGATCTATGCCGCCAATATTTCAGAGCCCGATCTGACCACGGCCGGGAACGGGAACCCCTGGGTCATCGCCCTCCGCGACTTGGCCGCGGAGGAAGGGGCAAAAGTGATTCCGATCTGTGCGGCGTTGGAAGAAGAAATTGCCCAACTGGACGAGGAGGATAAAAAGGTTTTCCTGGCGGATTTAGGGCTTAAAGAGTCGGGTTTAGACCGCTTGATCAAGGCCGGTTATGAGTTGCTTGGTTTAATTAGTTTTTTGACCGCCGGGCCCCAAGAAGTACGGGCTTGGACCATCAAAAAAGGGACCAAGGCTCCGCAAGCGGCCGGAAAGATCCACAGTGATTTTGAACGCGGTTTTATCCGGGCTGAGGTCATTGCTTACGAGGATTTAATGGCGTGCGGTTCCTATACGGTGGCGAAGGAAAAAGGCCTGGTCCGGCTGGAAGGAAAGGATTACATCATGCAGGACGGGGATGTTACTTTGTTCCGGTTTAATGTTTGAGCAGGCCACCGTTGGCGTGACCAGCGGCCGAGCCCTACAACACGGCAAAGAAACAAAGAAAAAAAGTCCGGTGGGGAGCCCCGCCGGACTTTTTGCTTAACCGTTCTTGAGGTACAGCGTTTGGGTGGGGTAGGAAAACTGGATTCCCCGTTTGCTGAACTCCTCGATTATTTTCAGGTTAATCTCCTGCTGGATATCCATATATTTAATATAGTCGCGGGTGAGGACATAATAGACCACTTCGAAACGGAGGCTGTATTCGCCGAAACCACTGAAGTGAGACCGGTTTAGTTCGGTACCGGGGATACTGTTGACAATGTCGGCGAGGATTTGGGGGATCTCTTTAACCAGCGCGGCATCGGTTTGGTAGCTCACGCCAATGGTAAAGGAGATGCGCCGTCGTTTCATCGTTTTGTAATTACGCAGGCGGGAGCTGGTGAGGTCGGCATTGGGAAAAACCAGTTCTTCGCCGGTCAGACTACGTAACCGGGTGGTCTTTAAACCGATATGTTCGACCGTTCCGGAGAAGTTGTCGACAATGATGTAGTCGCCAACTTCAAAAGGACGGTCAAAATAGATGGTGAAATAACTGAATAAATCACTGAGGAGAACCTGGGCGGCCAGGGCGACCGCAATCCCACCGATCCCCAGTCCGGCCACGAGAGCGGAGATTTCCACCCCCAAGTTGTCCAGGAAAACGATAAACGCTAAAATCCAAACCAAGATCGTGAAGAATTTGGAGATGATCCGGAAAGCATAGCGTTTAGTGGCTTCGGTTTCGCGCTTGAGAAGATAGTAATCTAAAATACGGTTGAACAAGGCCAGTAGAAAACGGACGCCGAAAAACACCAACAAAGCAAGGCACAGACTGTTAATGATCTTATTTAAGAACGGGGTCAGGATGAGACGGTGGATGCTTAGGTAGAAGACGCCCAAATAAATCAGGGGTAAAAGGTTCTGTTCTCCGGAGTTAATCAAGAAAGAAGCCAACTCTTTTTTTCTGCGTTTCGCCCACCGGCCTAGTCGCGTCAGGAAGAATTTTTTGATCATACGGAGGAACCAGGAGCCCACGATAAAGAAGGCCAGCGCAAGCAGATAATCTAATATACTGTTCTGAAAGAACTTGTATTCGGTCAGGATGGTCCACAAAACATTCACTTCTCCGTTCCCGTTATGATTATCAAATCTATCTTATCATAATTCGTCCGCTCTGCGCAGACGAAATTTAATGGCAAACGGGTTAGTGCTCCACTGCCACCATGTCACCGACTTGGATCGGTAAACCGTCTACGGAGGAGAGAATCTGCGTTACCGCCGCCTCTTCATCGACACTGATTACCTGCAAAGTACCATTCGGCAGCCGGACCGGGTCTTTTAACCCGGGGACTTTTTCTAAGCGGTAGACCGCAAACTTTGTGGTTGGGGTGATACCGTCTTTCGAACCCAGGTTGACAATGATGTAATTGCCGGTGATCGCAATAATTTCCCCTTTTAAATCCCCAACCGTTACCAGTCGCTCCTTGGCATTGTTTAATGCCCGTTCGAATTGGGCGGTGAAGTCATCAATCGCGGCCGTCAAAGCTTTGCCCATGATCGACTCTTCAAATTGTTTACTCCCAAAAGTAAGACCTTTCAGTTGGTTAACAGAAATATCAAAGCTGGTTTCTTTGCCCTCGGCTTCGATCGAACCCAAAATTTGCCCCTTTTCCACCCCGACCAGACGTGCCGACAAAACAGTGCGCGCCGTTGTTCCACTTAATTGCAAGGGACCAAACCCGACACCGCTTTTGCTGGTTAGGGAAAACTCATTCAGGCTTCCTAAAAGCAAGATATCAACACCCAACAACCGTCCGATCCGCACGGCCGAACTTAGGTCAACCGCTCCGGAATGTTGAAACCGTTGTTCGGTGATTAGATCCTTGATCCGGTTTCTTTCGATCAAGACCAAGTCAGGGTGGTTTGCTAAGCGGTCGGTGATCATTTGGGTGATCCCCTCCAGGAGATCTTCCCTTTGCCCCCAGTTTAGCCGGAGATTGCCTGCCGCTTCAAAAGGGAGGATGGCGATGGAATAGGTCTTCTGGGCAAAAGCCGGGACCGATAACGCCATCCAGAAGCTGAGCAGGGAAAGGATCATGAAAAGGAGCCGCTTTGGTCGCACTTTAATCTTCCTCCTTTTTTTGTTCGACTTTTCTTTCGAGAGTTACTTTTACTTCCAATCCTTCGTACGCGTTGATTGTTTTCTCCCAGGGAACGTACCCGGCCAGGCTGATCCTTACCCGATGAAGTCCGGGGTTGAGTTGCAGTTTAAGAGGGGTGCTGCCGTAATAGACCGCGTTGATCTCCAGGTCCGCTCCTTCCGGGTTGGAAATAAAGCTGACTTCAACTGTAGCGGCGGTTGATTTCGCTGTTCCGATCTCCTTGGTCAGGTGGTTGACCGTTGATTGCAGTACTTTAGAGAGCAGAATCCGGGAAGGATCGCCGCCGGATGTTTTTAGAAATCCGGAATCTTCTTTTTCGACCTGGTCACCGAAGAGGGAAGCCAACACAATCTGGCCGCTGGTTACATCCAGCACTTTTATGCTTACGGTCATTTCCGTCAAGATTTTTTTGGTATTCAAGCCATAACCATGAAACTCCACACTATGCTCCCGATAGGCGACGATGGAACCGGTGATCAAAAGGTCGGCCCCAAGGAGTTTCCCGATCTGAATCGCGGATTGGCCGTTATCGACCAGCCCGGAACCGGCCAGGCCTTGTTCCTGGAGGATTGCTCTTAACTTATCTCTTTCGACCACCTTGAACTGATTGGTCTGGACCAACAACACACTCAGGATTTCCGCCGCACTCTCTCCGATTTTCGGGAGATATTGGCCGCTGGTGTTGGTAAAATCAACGATGGCCACGGTGGTCGTCGTCTCCCCGGCCGTTGCCGGAACGCTGCCAGCGCCGAGGAATACCAGGAACAAGACGGGAAAAAACAAGCAGGCCTTTTTCACCCGTTTCCCTCCCCAAAACCATAATTATCAGCGAAATCAGGTCTGTCCACAACGACAAAAGTCAAGAATTTTGACGATAACCAATTAGTTAATTAGAAATATTCAATAATTGGTGATTAATTCCTTTATCGACCGATAAAATGATTGGGAACAGAGGCGCGAAGGCATTAAGGTAAACTCAAACAATTGATTGAGGTTTTGAGGGCGAGGCGTGAACGGTGAAAGTCGTCTTTTTTGTGTCAGAAATGTGTCAGAACATCTCCGCCCATTTCCCCGGTCAGATCCCCAATTCTGACGATTTTCTACGATTTTCGGGGGGTGTTTCATCTTCGTCCGAAAATGAGAAAAACCCTGCAAATGCAGGGTCTTCATTGTTTCATTTTGGTGGAGATGAGGGGAGTCGAACCCCTGACCTCTTGAATGCCATTCAAGCGCTCTCCCAACTGAGCTACACCCCCACGTTTGGTGTCAACGTGGTGTTGACAAACACTAGCATACCGTGAAACTTGATTTTTGTCAAGGGGTTTTTGCGAAAATCATTCTTTACCAGCCTTGAAATTGTAGACGGGGATTACAAAGTCATTGATTTCTACTGTTTCTCTGATATTTTGAATAATTAATTCTTTATCCTTATACGCGTCGGGCGCTTCGTCTAAAGTATCCTTGTTGGCGGTGGTGGTGTAGACGCCGGCTTTTTTCATGCTTTGCGCAAACTCATCCACGGAAAGCATATGTTTGGCTTTGGTCCGGGAGAGGATCCGTCCGGCACCGTGGGGCGCGGAATAATTGTATTTGGCTGAACCCTTACCGGTGCAGAGGGCCAGACCGTCGCGCATATTGAAGGGGATGATTACCCTTTCTCCTTTCCGGGCCGGTGTTGCCCCTTTACGGATAATATCATCGTCACCGATGAAATTATGAACCGATTCAATGGTTTCGACCGGATCGCGGCCCAAAAAGCGGGCGATGGTTTCAAGCATGGTTTGGCGGTTCAAGGAAGCATAAGCTTGGGCGTACCGGGCGGCGTGAAGGTAATCTTGACCGTCTTGGCTGTCGACTAAAAGGTATTCCAGGTCTTTCTCCTGTTTTGCAGAGGAGTTCCGCCTCAGGGTTTGCCGGGCCAACTGCTGAAAGTGGGTGGCGACCCGGAGGCCGAAATGGCGGCTTCCCGAATGAATCGTCACCCAGGTGTTTCCAGTCGAGTCTTTTCCGGCTTCGATGAAGTGATTACCGCCCCCAAGGGTGCCGATGCTCCGGAGGGCCTTGTCATAATCCATGCCAACCACCTTTGTCCAGTGGCGAAGGGTAGGATCATCGTCGACCTTGGGTGTGCGGTGGATGGCGAACCCGGCGGGGATGTTTTTCTTGATATACTTGTCGAAGGCGGGCAGATCGATCTCGTCAAGGGTCACCGGGAAACGGGCGGCCAGCACTCCACACCCGATATCAACACCAACGATGTTGGGGATGATATACTCGTTCATCTTCATGGTAAAACCGATGACGGCCCCTTTCCCCGCGTGGCAGTCGGGCATGATTGCAATATAAGTATTGGCGAAGGCGGGGTGATCCAACATCCTTTGAATCTGCTGGCGGGTGGTCTCATCGATCTCGTCGATCATAATGTGCGCGGAATTACACTGTCCTTTCAGGATAAGCACTCTTCACTCTCCTTTGGTTGTCCCTTGCTAACTTGGAAGTTCCATACCCGACAAGGAAAATCCTTTATTTATAGTTTTAACGTTGGTCCGTCCGCAATGGGCTGTCTTAACTGAACGGCTGTTTTTTACGCGGAAAAGATCATCCAGTAAGGGGGAAGAGGATTGCCGCAACCAGTCCGGTTTTGTGGTTGTTGCCGGCGACGCCGGCCACAGACCAACCTGTGTTGGCCTGGTGACCCACATCGCCAGCCAAAACAAGTAGGGCAGGCGCTGCCGCCGTGTGGGCAGTTCTGGGCGGTGATACTTAATGTTCCGGGCCAAAAGATACGGACCGTCAGGCCGCATAAGGCGCACCCGAGCAGGTTGAACAGGGGGAAGGGAGAAAAGGCGTTGCTTACGGGAAGTTATTGACAATAAAAGAATATTAGTGTTAGTTGCCGCGGGATTACTTACGATGACGCCTTTTTAACTGTTTACTAGAAAAAACCAATATTACTGTAATCAATTTTCATGCAGTAAAATAAAACCCGGTTCCTCGAGGAGAAACCGGGTTTACTTTTGCATTTTAGTTGTAGAGGGTGTTTACTCACCCGTTCTTCGCCAGAAAATCCTTCATAAAGTCGGCCAGGGCTTTGCAGCCTTCGTAACTCATGGCGTTGTAGATGGAAGCACGTAAGCCGCCGACGGACCGGTGACCTTTCAGACCAACTAAGCCCTGCTCCGTGGCTTCGCGGACGAACTTCTCTTCCAACTCCGTACTGGGGAGGCGGAAGGTGACGTTCATCAGCGAACGGCTGTTCTTCTCGGCGTGGCCCCGGTAGAAGCCGCCGCTTTGGTCGATGACTTCGTAGATTAAAGCGGCTTTTTCTTGGTTATGTTTGTAGATGGCCTCAACGCCACCCTGGTCCTCCAGCCATTTGAGCACGAGGGAGACCATATAGATGGAGAAGGTGGGCGGGGTATTATAGAGCGAATTATTTTTGACAAAGGTTTCGTACCGGTACATGACCGGCAGGTTGGGGTTGGCTTTGGCCAGCAGATCCTCGCGGATAATGACGATGGTTACTCCGGCCGGACCAAGGTTTTTTTGGGCGCCGGCGTAAATCAAGCCAAAGGGTTTAACGTCGAATGGACGGGAAAGAATATCGCTGGACATATCGGCAACTAGGGGGACATCTCCGCAGTCGGGGAAGGTTTGCCACTGGGTACCGTAGATTGTATTATTACTGGTGATGTGGACATAAACCGGGTTGGGGGAGAACTTAAGCTCCGCCTGGTCCGGAATGCGCCGGAAATCTTGTTCTTTCGTATTAACCGCCGTGTGGACCTGTCCGAAGTATTTTGCTTCGGCCGCCGCTTTTTGGGCAAAACTACCGGTTACCAGGTAATCGGCGGTCTTTTCCGGGGTCAGAAAGTTCATGGGGACCATGGCAAACTGCAGGCTGGCGCCGCCTTGTAAAAAGAGGACTTTGTAATTGTCGCCAATCTTCATGAGGCGCTTTAAGCGGTCAGCCGTTTCGTTCTGCAGTGCCTCGTACTGTTTCGAACGGTGGCTGATCTCCATGACCGACATTCCGGAGGATTGAAAATTAAGCAACTCTTCGCGTGCGGCCTCTAAAACCGGAAGGGGAAGAGTTGCCGGGCCGGGATAGAAGTTGTAAACCCGTTCCTTCATTGCCAACAAGACCTCGCTTCCGCTGTAGATTTGTTTAGAGCAATTATACTACCATTTTCCCGAAAGAACAAGGGGAGGACGCTTGTACGCAGAATATTTTAACTTTTTTGAAGGAAAAAGCGGAAACAAACAAGAATTAGATAAAAGGCCTGGTAACCAGGCGAAATCTCGATGCGAAAGGAATGACGGCATGAGTTCTTTCGATCGAACACGGGATAATTACGGTTTTCCGGCTCCTTTGGCGGACGCGATGCGGCGCAAGGGGATTGATTTAGAACTGACCAGAGCTATTTTAACGCGCTATAATGCGGGGGAGTTTGACCGTTTCCAGCCGGTGCAGCCTACGGGCTTTCCGCGGATCGACGGGAAACAGATTGTCGATCTCACCGTCCCGCTGGAAGTACGGGTTGATCTGGCCACCGCGGAAGCACGTTTGCGCCACTGGGGTCTGGACCTCGATCTGTCCGCCTATTGCCGGGTGGAAGGGGAGACCGGCCTTTTTGACCGGGCCGGACTGACCCGGATCGGGATTTTGCTCTACCCCTATGTGGGTTATGGGGTCTTAAACGGCGGGTCGGCCAGCAGTTACTTTGATTATAAAAAGAACGTGGCTCTTAGTCCCGAATTGTACGAGATCTGTGCGGATCAGTTCCACTTCCTGGCGGAGCTTGGACGGAACAAAGCGAAAGCTTTGGTCCCCGGGTACATTAACGAAGACGGCACCCCAGGGGCGACTTTTATTGAATTGAAAATGCGCGCCCTTTTGCTGGAAATTCTCCGCTACCAACTATATACCGGGAGCAAGGAGCAACGGATCCTGCCCCTCTTTCAAATGGCCAGCATCTATAACTACCAGGAGTTGGAGAAGGCCTACGAAAGCTTTGGGGACAGTCCTTACCTGCGTGATTTAATGGACGAGACGGGGGTGGAGATCAACAAAGAAGTGTTAACTGGGGTGCAACCGATGCTGGCGGCTTACACCCACAGCAGTTTCGGGCGGCCGAAGGAGGTTTTTACCACCGCGTACGGCAAACCCAATAATCCCCTTCCGATGCCCGGCGGGCATGGCCAGAACTTTCAGATCTTAGGCCCTTGTTACCGTGAACTATTAGCCCGTGGAGTCAAGTTGGTCTACTTAGGCAACGTTGACAACCTGGGCTTTACGGTGAACCCGGTAGCCGTTGCCTTGCTTGCCCTCCAAGAAAAGACTGCCGGCTTTGAGTTTGCGTTCCGGACTATTGTCGATACCAAGGGCGGCGTACTGGTCCTTGACCAAAATGGCCGGTTGAACTGTGCCGATTTGGGTGTGGCGATCTCCCAGGAAGAGGTCTTGGCCGCCGAGCAAAGAGGGGAGCAGATCCTCTTCAACTGCGCCACCGGCCTCTTTAACTTGGAATACCTGGTGGCTCATCTGGAAGAGATCACGACAAACTTGCCGGTGCGTTTCTCGGATCAGGATAAGGATGCCGGCCGTTATTCCCAGGCCGAGCAAGTAACCTGGGAGGTTATCGGGATGTTGGATGACTTTTATGTCTTCGGCATTGACAAATACGATCGTTTCTTGGCGGCTAAAATCGCGTTGGAGACCTTGCTTGCCAGTGGGGTTGGGCTGAACGATCCCCGGTTCCCGCAGGCCGCCGATCCGGCAAAGGACCTAAAAACAACCGCCACCAAGCTTCATGCTGGTTTACAGCGGAAGCTGATGACGGTCTATGGTTTAAAAAAGGTAGCCGGGCGTTGGACGCCGAAAACCATTGCGGAGCTGAAAAAGGAGATGTCTGCGGCTATTCCGTAAGGTAGCTGGCGAGGATCTCACCGTAATAGAGGACATGATAATCCGGGGTTGGGTAACAGCTCGACCGTAATTCCGGACTGAGCTGTCCCGGTTCCATAGCTTGTTGGTAAACGACCCGGCATTCGAAGTGCAGGGGGCACTCTTTGATGATCGGTGTGTCCACGGTTTTACCCTTTTCCGGAGTGAAACCACACTCCTTAAACTTGTCAAGATCCCGGCCGGACTGCCGTCCACAGATCAACAGTTCTTTGCGGCGGTCTTGATTTAAGGGGACACTGACGGTAAATTCGCCGGTTTTTTCCAATAAGCCGTAGGTATGCCGGGAATAGCGGACCATCACCATGAAGATGGGTTTGCGCCATATGTAACCGATGGTTCCCCAACCGATCGTCATGATGTTGGCGCGGTTTTGGCCGGGGTCTTTAACGGTTAAAAAGGCCCCGCCGTTGGCGAGCTGCGTGATAACCTCCTGCGCATATTCGTTGAAGGCAATATCCTTATGCATCTTTCTTCCTCCGATCTTTGATCTTTATTTATCTTCTTGATTTTCTCCTCCGGAAGTCTGGTTCCTTCTGGTCTTCGCACGGCTGGGGCAAGGGTGGTTCCGTTCCGGCTTTAAATTATGTAACCCGGCCAACCCGGCGACGCGGCAGTGGCAGTTGGCATGTTTTGGCGGCTAGCAGCTTACCGTCGGCGGTTTTGGCTTGAAAAACCAGGGTTTCTTTATAAAAATAGCAGCGCGGCACGGAGATTAAACCAATCATGGGGCGGGGAACAGCCTTGATTGTTATATAAAACCCCCGGTATTTCATTTCTAGTGGTTCAAAACCACCGACCATAAGCAGAAGCTGGTCGGTGGTTTCCTTAAGGGCCGGCAGTTGTACCCCGGAGTTTGCCCCAAATGCTTCCTGCTGGGTAAAGATCTCCCGCCCGATCAGGATAAAAGGGCGGGATGACTTGCTCTCCTGCTGTAGAAGGACTTTGAAGTTCAGTGGAATATACTGGACGGCCGGGTAAGGATACAAGGCACGCAATCAGCACCCACCTCCAAACTTTCCGCAGTCGTTTCCATGCCATTGTATGCGGCGACCGGTTTGGAGGTGCCGAAGTCCTTTAACGGGATGAAACCGGAATTCCGGGGATAAGGGTTTTGTGTTGTGGGAGAGAGAGATAGAAATGGTCTTTCTTTTTGTTTTGGTTGCTCTTCTCCTCCGCTTCCTCTTCTTGCAGGAAGAGGTTGACGTTGCTGCTTTGTTCGCTGACAAGCTGGTAAGGGGTGAACTGTTCATGGAACTGACGGTATTCAACCTCATGGCCAGCAATTTTCCGATGGGGATCATTTACCGGGAATAAATAAACGGAAGTGAGAAGGAAAAGAAAGACACAGGCGGCCGTTAAAGCCAGCCGTTTCGCCCATACCCACGGATTGGTCTCAACCACATGCAACTTGAAGCTGAGAAAATTATCAACCAGGTTGATCTGGGGTTGGGGTGGCTCCAAACTCCCAAGATATTTCTTGATCCGGGAAAGCTCTTCGAAGCATTGGGCGCACACCGCACAGTTAAAGAGGTGGCTGCGAATCAGGCGCCGTTCTTCGGGGGAGAGCTCCTGGTCAAGATAGGCCGAGAGCAGACTTTGGACACGATGGCAATTCATTGTTTTTTTCCCCTTTCCCCGTTAAGGTATGGGTGTAAATATTCCCGAAGCTGTCGTCGCCCCCGGTGGATCCGGGAGCGGACCGTACCGAGTGAACACTGGAGGATATTGCTGATCTCTTCGTAGGAGAAGCCCTGGACATCACAGAGAACCACGGCGGCACGGAACTCCTCCGGTAAACGCAACAGGGCTTTTTGGATTGTTTCGCCCAGTTCGTAGCGGAGGGCATAATCCTCCGGCAGCTTGCTGTGGTCGGGGACGTCTTTCGGTTTTTCCTGGTCAAGATGGGGGGGAGCTTCGTCCAAAGAGGCCACAAAGGGACGCCGCCGTTTCTTCCGGTACTGGTCAATAAACAGACGATAGATAATTTGGTAAACCCAACGGTCAAAGGCCGTGCCTGCTTTAAAGCGGTGGAAAGCACGATAAGCCTTGAGGAGTGCCTCTTGGGTTAAATCCTCGGCGTCGTCATGATTCCCGGTTAAACGGTAAGCAAAGTGATAAAAGGCCTTTTCATAGGTCTTGACTTGCTTCTCAAATTCCTCCAAAACATCCGGTGTCGGTGCCGTGCGGACCAGTGATAAGGTTTCCGATTGCAGCATAGTATCCAAACCCTTTCTGAAATAAGCTCTTACCAGCATTTTACCGCTTAATATTTGTTATGTCAAAAGCAGGTTTTACCTTTGGTCTTCTGGCTTTGCTTCGAGGATGACGTCGAACTTTTTAAAGGCGTCCTCCCGCCAGACCAGCAGGGAGACGGTATCGCCGACCTTCATTTTTTGGATGATGGCGGCCAACTCTTCACCGGACTTGATCTCCTGCCGGTTGACTTGGGTAATGATATCTTGCGGGCGAATGCCGGCTTTGTCGGCGGGTGAGCCCGCAACAACACGGCCCACATAAACACCGGTCTTGAAGGGCAGATTAAAATATTCCGTCATGTCTTCGTTCACGTCATGCATATAAATGCCCAGCCAGGGTACGGTCGATTCCGCATGGGTAATCTTGCCCTCGTTGATTAGGGCATCTAGATTATCTTTCAGGAGTTTAATCGGAATCGCAAAACCGATATTTTGGGCGTTGGACAGGATGGCCTCATTGATCCCGATTACTTCCCCTTTCAGGTTCACCAAGGGTCCGCCGCTGTTGCCCGGGTTGATGGCGGCATCGGTCTGGATGAGATAACCCTCCTCTTTACTATTGGAGATGGAACGGTTTAAGGCGCTGATGATGCCGACGGTCACCGTTTCGTGCAAACCGTAGGGGTTGCCGACGGCCACGACCCACTGCCCGATCTGCAGGCGGTCGGAGTCGCCCATCTCTAAGTAGGGGAGATTTTTTGCATTGATCTTCAAGATGGCCAGATCATATTTGCGGTCGGCCCCCACAACCTTGGCATCGTATTTTTTGCCGCCTTTCAAGTTGACGGTTATTTTGTCCGCATTTTGAATCACGTGGTAGTTGGTGACGATGTAGCCATCCGGGCGGATTAGAAAGCCCGAACCGGTTCCTTGTTGTTTGTATTCCCGCGGTCCGTAAAAATCAAAGAAACCGGGGCCGAAAAATTCCCGGAAGAATTCGGGAATCATCGGGTTCGTCTTCACTGTCCGTTCGGTATCAATATAGACGACTGCGGGTGCCACTTTTTGGTGCACATTAATGATGGCCTTTTCCCAGGAAGAAGCGCTATCATCGGTACCGAATTTAAAGGCGGCGGGTTGGACCATGGGTTGCTCTTCACTGGCGGTATTGGCGGCCGGTGCGGGCGGGGATTGCTCTTTCTTTCCGTAAAAAGCCAGAAAGACTGCGGAAGTGATCATAGAAGTGACGATCACAACAAATAATAAGGTTAACAGATTACGGTAACGTTGGGGGAATCTTCCCATCATCCATTCCTCCTTACGCGCAAGTTTTAGTTTATTCGGAACAGAATTTGGCCTTGGACTTAATTCTTTGTTGGATTTAAACGTTACCGCCGGTGAAAAGTTCCCCCGTGGAAAATTACAGAAATTTCTGGTGAAAAAGGAGGAGTTTCCTTCTCTAGGTGGAATAAAGTACGTGGATTGTCTTATCGGCCCTCGTTGGAATAGACCTTTGTTTGCCTTTCTGCATAAGGAGTCTAGATACAATGCCTTTTAGTATGACGGGCTACGGCAGGTATAAACTGGAGGATGATCCTAACTACTTGGTTTCGGTGGAAGTCCGTAGCGTGAACCATCGTTTTTTTGATCTAACGGTCCGTTTGCCGAAGAATTATTCCTGGCTTGAAGAGAGCATCAGCAAACAGGTGCGTCCGGTGCTCCACCGGGGGAAGATCGACCTTTACGTGGCCATTGAGGAACGCCCGGAAAACCGCAGTTGCCGGTTGGAGATTGACCAAGCGGTCCTGGCCGATTACTTGCGCCAGTTGAACCAGGTCCGGAAGGAGTTCCGGCTTCCCGGCAAAATCGGGGTTGAGCAAATCCTGTTACTTCCCGATCTCTTCGTAAAAAAGGAGGAAGTAAACGAAGAAGCACTCGAACAAGCGGTGGTCAAAGCGGTGCAAGGTGCCGTTCAAGAGTTGTTGGCGATGCGCCGCCGCGAAGGGGAGAACTTGGCTGCCGACTTGAAGGTGCGAATTCAACGCTTAGGCCAGACGATCAAAGAAATAGAGCGCTTGGCGGTGGCGTTGCCCGGCCTCTACCGGGAAAAGCTAACCAAGGCCCTGGCGGAGTTGTTGGCGGAAGTTGAAGTGGACGAACACCGGTTGGCCATGGAGGTCCTTTTTTATGTTGAACGGTCGTCCATTACCGAAGAGGTGGTCCGCTTTAAAAGTCATTTGGAGCAGTTTTTGTCAACACTGACGGCGCCGGGGGCCATCGGTAAAAAACTCGACTTTATTTGTCAGGAATTAAACCGTGAAATTAATACGATTGCGGCCAAAACCAGCGAGTTATCCATCTCCCGTTATATTGTAGAAGTGAAGAGTGAGATTGAGAACATGAGAGAACAAGTTCAAAATATTGAATAGGAGGTGAAAAGATGCCGCTTCCCAAACTGACACTAGAAGAAAAAAAACAGGCTTTGAAAAAGGCCCAGAAAGTGAGGAGCGAACGGGCAAAAATCCGCCAAGACTTAAAAGCCGGACGGACCGGAATCCGTGAAATTCTGGAGCAGACGGACAATGATGTGATCGCGAAGATGCGGGTTGCCTATTTACTGGAGTCTTTACCGCGGATTGGCAAGGTTCGCACCCGTAAGATCATGAATGAGATCGGGATCGACGAGACCAGAAGGATCCAAGGGCTAGGTTCCCGGCAGAAGCAGGCTTTGCTAGAGCGTTTTGGTAACCAGTAAAAAAGGGGGATTCCACTCCGAATGGATATCAAATTAATCAACATCGGTTTTGGTAATATGGTTGCAGCCAATCGCATTGTGGCAATTGTTAGTCCCGAATCGGCTCCGATCAAACGGATTATTCAGGAGAGCCGCGAGCGTGGAACCTTGATTGATGCTACATACGGCAGAAGGACCAGAGCTGTGATTATTGTGGATAGCCTTCACCTTATCCTTTCGGCAGTACAACCCGAAACTGTTGCGCACCGTTTAAGCTCTAAGGAAGTTGTGAATAATGATCCTGAGGAGTAATATTCGATGGAAGGCTTGCTTTTTGTTCTTTCGGGTCCGTCCGGAGTGGGAAAAAATACGGTTTTAAAAAAAGTGCTGGCCAAACGAACTGATCTGACCTACTCAATCTCGGCGACGACCCGTCCACCCCGCGGGCAGGAGGTCGACGGGGTCGATTACTACTTTTTATCAAAAGAGCAGTTTTGGGCGGAGTGTCAGAATAACGGTTTTTTAGAATGGGCGGAGATTTATGGTCATTATTATGGTACGCCCAAAAAACAGGTTCTAGCGCTGATTCAGAAGGGACAACACGTGATTTTAGATGTGGACATTCAGGGAGCTGCTCAGATCCGTCAGAATTACGCCAATGCGGTCTTGATTTTTCTCCATCCGCCATCAATTACCGAATTAACCCGGCGGTTAAGGGAGAGGAAAACCGAAGATGAAGACGCGATCAAGAAAAGACTAGCCTATCTTGAAAAGGAATTAGCCGCCGTGACATCCTATGATTATGTCGTCGTCAATGACCAGCTGGAGGAGGCCTGCCGGCGGGTGGAAGCGATCATCAATGCCGAAGAAGTTAAAGTAACCCGCGGGTACTGGAAGCGATTCCTTAACCCTTGACAAAACTGGAAAAACTGCTTAAGGTTATATGTGAGTATTGGTTGAGGGAGGCATCACCGCACCAATGATTACACCTTCTTTAGACGAGCTTCTGGCCAAGGTGAGCAACAGGTATGCGCTTGTTGTCACCGCTGCCAAACGTGCCCGCCAGATCATTGATGAAAGCGACTCCAAAGAAGACAGGGCGATTGGAGCAGTTTCGACCGCATTAAATGAAATTCTGGAGGGGAAGATCGTCCCCGTACAGCAACCCTATAGCAGTAGTCAGTGAGGGTACCTTTTTACCCCGGCGCGTCTGGCGCCGGGTGTTTTGTTATCTATGGGTTTTTGCACCGAAGAGAGCTTGGAGGCGGAAGATGAAAACCGGTCGCTACATTCAGGTTTGTGTCAACTTACCGGAATTACCGGATAATCGTTTATATGATTACCATGTCCCTGCCGACTGGCCATTCGTCCCAGCCCTGGGCTGTCGCGTTCTGGTGCCGTTTGCCGGGCGCCGCGCGGAAGCGATCGTTTGGGCCTGCCAGGAACCAACCTATCCGGAGCGGATCAAAGATGTGCTTGCCGTGTTGGATGAGCTGCCGCTATTGACGCCGGAGCAGATGTCACTGATCGACTGGTTGGCCCGGCGTTACTTCTGCCGGCGGCAGGATTTCCTCCGCCTGTTTTTACCACCGGGGCTAAAAGCGCAAACGGAGAAATGCTGGCGGTTGACGGGGGAACCGGAGAAGATGACGGCTTTAATCAACCACCTTCCCCTGCCGGCGGAGGTGCGCCAGGCTTTACTGGAAGGGTTGGCCGGCATTACCAAGGAGTATACGCCAGTCCCCAAGCTGCCGCCCGCGATTAAACCCTATCTATTACAGTTCATCGAGCAAGGTTTCATCAAAATCAGCTGGCGGCCGTGCAAACCGGCGGTCAACTTCAAAACGGTTCAGGCCTATACTTTAGCCCCGGAGCTTCCCGGGGCCGGTTCCGGCCGGTTAACCGCGAAACAACAGAGTGTGGTCGCTTTCCTGGCGAAGCAAGCCGCACCGGTAACCACCAAGGAGATCCTGGTTGCGACCGGGGTCACGGCCAGCGTGGTAACAGCTTTGTGCCGGAAGGGATACCTGACTAAAACAACCTTGACGGTGGAACGCGATCCTTTTCGGCAACCGGTGGCCTCCCAACCAATTCCGGAGCTCAATGCCGAGCAGGAGCAGGCTTTGCGTCAGATTTGCACCGCTTTACAGCAAGGGGAGACGGCCTCCTTTCTTTTGCATGGTGTGACCGGGAGCGGGAAGACCGAGGTTTATTTACAAGCGATTGCGGAAGCCCTCAAGCTGGGTAAGGATGCGATATTCCTGGTTCCGGAGATCGCGCTGACCCCGCAGACTGTGGAGCGGGTCCGGGCCCGGTTTGGGGAGACGGTTGCGGTTTTACACAGCAGCCTGTCCGAGGGTGAACGTTTTGAACAGTGGTGGAAGATTAAAAACGGTGAGGTCAAAGTAGTGGTGGGTGCCCGTTCGGCCGTTTTTGCACCGCTGCCCAACCTGGGTTTGATCATCATCGATGAGGAACATGAATTCACTTATAAACAGGAAGAAGTGCCTCGTTACCACGCGAAAGAAGTCGCCGCCGAGATCTGCCGTCGGAACAAAGGCGTGCTGGTTCTGGGGAGCGCCACCCCTTCCCTGGAAAGTGTTTACGCCCGGGAAAAGGGTGAACTGACCGGACTGACCCTGACCCAAAGGGTGCTTGGCCGCCCCATGCCCCGGGTGCAGGTGGTCGATTTACGCCAAGAGTTTAAAGCGCGGCGTTTTACTGTTCTATCTCCCGTTTTGAAAGAAGAGATTGCCAAACGGCTCCAGCGCCAAGAGCAAGTGATTATTCTCTTGAACCGGAGGGGGTTTGCCACTTTTATTCTCTGCCGCGAATGCGGGCAGGTCTTAAAATGTTCAGCGTGTGATGTGACGCTCACTTTTCACCGGAACCCGGCGTTGCTCCGCTGTCATTACTGCAACTACCAAACGGTGCCGCCGGACCGTTGCCCCCACTGTAAAAGTCATTATATCCGTTATTTTGGGCATGGTACCCAACGGTTGGAAGAGGAATTGACCGCGGAATTTCCCACGGCCCGGGTGGCGCGGATGGACCTGGATACGACCAGCCGGAAAGGAAGCCACGAACAGATTTACCGGCGCCTGGTCCGGCGGGAGATCGACATTTTATTAGGAACACAAATGGTGGCCAAAGGCTTAGACTTGCCCCATGTGACCCTGGTGGGGATAGTAGCCGCCGATTCCGGGCTCAATCTTCCGGATTTTCGTGCCGCGGAGCGGACTTATCAGCTCTTAACCCAGGCGGCGGGTCGCGCGGGACGGGGCGAAGAGACCGGCCTGGTTGTGGTTCAGACTTATAACCCGGAACACTACAGTATTAGGGCCCTGGTTACGCAGGAGGAGGAGGCCTTCTACCGGCAGGAGTTGGCCTACCGCGCCGCCGCCAACTATCCTCCGTTCACTCACCTGATCCGGATGGTCTTTTCCGGTCCCGACCAGCAGGCGGTGAAAGGTGCCGCCCAAAAGATGACGGCGCTTTTGCGGGCGGCGCTGGCGAAACTGGCATTACCACCGGCGGCAATGGAAGTAATTGGGCCGCAGCCCGCCCTGATCGCCAAAATCAAGAACAAATTCCGCTGGCATACCTTACTGAAAACCAAAGAGTTGGGTCTGGCCGAGCGCCTGTTGCCCCATATTCTCCAGGGGATGCACCGCGAGCGGCGTCAGGGGGTCCGGATCATCATCGACGAAAATCCCTATTCCGTGTTATAATACTTTTATCAAATCCTTTTTGGGCGAAGTTGACATCGATGAAGCATACAATTCTTTTGGGAAGGCCTGTATTTTGGAGAAAGGAAGAGCTGTTTGATGGTATTACCAATTCTGACCGAACCCAATCCGTTGTTACGTCAAAAAGCCAGGCCGGTTAAGAAAGTCACAAAACGGATTAAAAAGTTGGCCCAGAACATGCTGGAGACAATGTATGCGGCGGATGGGGTCGGATTGGCCGGCCCCCAGGTGGGCGTAAGCGAACGGATCATTGTGATTGATGTGGGGGACGGCCCGATTGTCTTAATCAATCCGGAAATTATCAGTGCCACGGGTGAGATCCGGGATGTGGAAGGTTGTTTGAGTATTCCCGGCCGCAACGGTTATGTGACCAGAGCAGCCCAAGTGAGGGTAGCCGGGGTTGATCTGGAGGGCCGCCGGGTTGAACTGGCAGGGGAAGGGCTTCTTGCCCGAGCGTTTCAACACGAAATTGACCATTTGGACGGGATCTTGTTCACTGATTACCTGCCGGCGGAAGCGGGGGGTGAAGGGTAATGAGATTGGTTTTTATGGGCACGCCGGAGTTTGCGGCGGCTTCGCTCCTGCGTTTGCTGGAGGCCGGGCACGAGGTGGCCGGGGTGGTTACCCAACCGGACCGTCCCCGCGGGCGGGGGATGAAACGGTCGCCCTCCCCGGTGAAGCAACTGGCGCAGGAATATCAACTTCCCGTTGTCCAACCGGTGCGTCTTCCCGATGAAGACGTAATGGCTTTGCTGGCGGAAACCCGTCCCGAAGTTATTGTGGTGGTCGCTTACGGTTTAAAGATTCCGCCGGAAATTTTGCGCTTTCCACCGCACGGGTGTGTTAATGTCCACGCTTCCCTCCTGCCGAAATACCGGGGGGCCTCTCCGATTCAGGCCGTGCTCTTGAACGGGGAAACGGTGACGGGAATCACGACGATGCGGATGGATGAAGGCTGGGATACGGGGGATCTATTGCTCAGCCGTCAAGTGCCGGTTCATCCCGACGACAACTTTGGCTCCCTTCATGACCGTCTGGCGAAGCTCGGGGGCGAAGTCTTACTGGAAACCCTGGACGGTCTGGCGGCCGGGACGATCACACCGGTTCCTCAGGACCATGCGGAAGCAACCTATGTTCCCAAGTTAACCGAGGAAGATCTGGTTTTAGCATGGGGCGACCCGACGATTGCGCTCCATAACCGGATCCGGGCGTTTGCGCCGGCTCCCGGGGCCCGTACTTTTTTGAACGGAGCGCTTTTAAAGGTTTGGGCGGCCCGGCCGGGGAAAGGCTGGTATGGCCTAGAAAATGCCGAGCCCGGGACGATCGGCGCGGTGACGAGGGAGGAGGGCGGCGGACTGCCGGTCCGGACCGGGGACGGGGTCTTGCTGATTACGGAGCTCCAGAGTCCGGGGAAGAAACGCCTTCCCATCCTGCAGTTTGTAGCCGGTAATCCCTTGGCGCCTGGGCTAAGATTTGGTTAAATCCGTTAAAAAGGAAACTTTCGAAGGACGTGGGCGTTCTTTTTACTTAGATATGGGTTTTCCGGGGGAATACGGAGGACCTTACTCAAGTTGAAGGAGGTATAACACGATGTTTTTTCCTTTCTACTTTGACCCCACCTACATGCTGCTTATTCCCGCGATTATTCTGGCGCTCTATGCGCAAATGAAAGTGCAATCCACTTTTAACCATTACTCACGGGTCCGGGCCAGTTCCGGGATGACCGGGGCCCAAGTGGCCCGCGCGTTGCTGGATAAAAACAACCTCACCGATGTGGTGGTGGAGATTACACCGGGGCGGTTGACCGACCATTACGACCCAAGAACAAAAAGGTTGCGCCTTTCCCCGGAAAATTACCACGGCACATCGCTGGCAGCCCTGGGCGTGGCGGCCCACGAGACCGGTCATGCCATCCAGCATGCCCGGGAGTATATTCCATTAAATATTCGTAATGCCATCTTCCCGGTGGCCAGTTTTGGTTCAAGCCTGGCTTTCCCCCTGTTTATTATGGGCTTCTTGTTTGGCCGGGGTGGAACCTTCTTAATGGATCTGGGCATCCTGTTGTTCACCTTTGCTGTTCTCTTCCAAGTGGTCACTTTACCGGTGGAGTTTAACGCCAGCGGACGGGCCCTCCGGATGCTGGAGAGCGAAGGTTATTTGCTGCGTGGCGGCGAAGTGGCCGGTGCCCGTAAAGTCTTAAATGCCGCGGCTTTGACCTATTTGGCGGCGACGGCTATGGCGGTGCTCCAACTCTTCCGCCTGATCCTGTTGCGCGGCTACCGCAGTAATGACTAAGAAAAGTTCCGGTCGCGAGCTTGCCCTGGACGCCTTGATTGCCATTGCGGAGGAAGGGGCTTATGCGAACCGGATTTTGAACGCCCTGTTTGCCAATGGGCAACCGGAAGAAAAGGAAAAGCGGTTGGCGACCGAGTTGGTCTTTGGGACCCTTCGGCACCGGAGTATGCTTGATTTTCTTTTGAACCGACTGTTAACGAAGGAACTTTCCGCGTTGCCTACGGCAATCCGGGAAGTTCTTCGTTTATCCCTTTATCAACTGATCTTTACCAACCTTCCGGCCTATGCGGTGGTCAATGAAGCCGTCGCCTTAACGAAAGGGGGTAAATACCGGGGTTTGTCCCGTCTTGTCAACGGGGTACTCCGGAATTACCTGCGGCGGCGGCAAGAATTGGCAGCGGCTTTACCCGCCTTTGATCAAGACCCCATTGGCCATCTGACGATTGTCCATTCCCACCCCCACTGGATCATCCAGCGTTGGGTCCGGCGCTGGGGTGCGGAAACGACCCATCGTTTGGTCGAAGCCAACAATGCGCCCGCCCCCTTAAGTGTGCGGACCAATACGTTACGCCTTAGCCGGGACGAACTTTTGGCGGCCATGGCCAAGGCCGGACTGGCGGCGGAGCCGGTGTCGGCGATTCCGGAAGCGATCCGGTTAAAAAGTGGACGGGACCTAACCGGTAATCCTTTGTGGGCGGCGGGCTATTTTTATGTCCAGGATGAAGCGTCGATGTTGGTCGCGCACCTTTTGGCCCCGGAACCTGGTACCGTGGTTGCCGATTTATGCGCGGCCCCCGGCGGAAAAACAACGCATCTGGCCCAATTGATGAACAACCGGGGCCGGATTTACGCTTTGGATCAATATGAGCATAAGACCGGCTTGATTGCGGAAAACGCGCGCCGGCTCGGGATTGGGATCATTGAACCGATCACCACCGATGCCCGCCGTTGGTGTCCGGCCGGTCCGGTCGACGGCATCCTGTTGGATGCGCCTTGTACGGGAACGGGTGTTTTGCGCCGCCGCCCGGATATCCGCTGGCGGCGCCAGCCGGCTGACTTGGCGTCGTTGGTCGCGCGCCAGCGGGAGTTATTGTACCATGCAGCGTCCCTTTTGAAGCCGGGTGGGCGGCTGGTTTACAGCACCTGTTCGCTGGAGAGCGAAGAGAATGAGGACCAGATCCGTCGTTTTTTGGCGGACCATCCGGATTTTCGGGTGGATCTCCCGGACAATTTTGCCACCGATTTTCCGCTGGACCGCATGGCGGAGGGATATTTAACTTTGCCCCGGGTGGACGGGCCCGACGGGTTTTTTATGACCCGTTTAGTCAAGTCAAAATAAAACTGGTGCCTGTTTCCGTGCCGGGATTCTTTACCCGTTGTCCCCTCCGGCAATTCATGATAAAATAAGGAAAATTATTCATACATTTTGATGCCGTATGGGGGCCAGTAATATAAATTTTCAAGGAAGGGAGAGTTTTATTTTGGAAATCTACATTGATGGTCAGTTTTACCCGAAGGACGAGGCGAAGGTGTCCGTTTTTGACCACGGGCTCCTTTATGGGGACGGGGTCTTTGAAGGAACCCGTGCTTACAACGGACGGGTTTTTGAGTTCGACGCCCATATTGACCGTCTGTATAATTCGGCGAAAGCAATTGCCCTCGAAATTCCGATGACGAAAGAAGAGATGAAAGAAGCGCATTTGGAGACGCTAAGAAGAAACCAGCTGACCGACGCCTACATTCGGACGGTGGTCACCCGTGGTGTGGGCGATCTCGGACTTGATCCGCGCAAATGCGTGCGACCGACGGTGATTATCATTGCCGACCGGATCAGTCTGTACCCGCCGGAATTTTACGAAAAAGGGTTGAAAATTATCACTGTCCCCACACGCCGCAATTTACCGGAAACGGTTAACCCGATGATCAAATCCCTTAACTACCTCAACAATATCCTGGCGAAGATCGAGGCCAATCTAAGCGGTGCCGCGGAAGCGATCATGCTTAACCAGGAAGGTTATGTTGCGGAGTGTACCGGGGACAATATTTTTCTGATCAAAGGGAAGACGTTGGCCACCCCGCCGGCCTCCTTTGGCGCTTTGAAGGGGATTACCCGGGGCCGGGTCATGCAACTAGCGGCCGAAATGGGGTTGGAAGTAGTGGAAACGGCATTAACCCGTTATGATGTCTACGTGGCGGACGAGTGCTTCCTTACCGGAACAGCGGCGGAAGTAATCCCTGTTGTTGAGGTGGATGGCCGGAAGATTGGCGACGGAAAGCCGGGCTTCTATTCCAAAAAATTAAAAGAAGCATACCATCAGTACGCCATGGAAAATGGCACCCCGATCTACGAGTAAAAGCTGCTGTGCGCCGGCGCTACTGCCATTATGAGCAGAGTTTCTTTGGGGCGAGGGCTTCAGTACAGGAAGAATATTTTACGGACAAGCGACAGGTCCGTGGAGGTTTTAGCATGGTCAAAGTGATGGTTCCAGCCACGAGCGCCAACTTGGGACCGGGGTTTGATTTTCTTGGTCTGGCTTTGGATTTATATAACACGGTGAGTTTTACACCCGCCGATGAGTGGCAGGTGACGGCGGAAGGTTATAGTGCTGCGACCCTGACCGGCCGCTCGGACCTGTTGGTCTGTAAAGCACTGCAACGGGTTTTTGCCGAGGTGGGCACAGAGCTTAAAGGTGGTGTTGTCCACTTGGAAAACCGGATCCCGCCGGCCGGCGGTTTAGGGACCAGTGCCGCCGCCATTGTCGGCGGTTTGGCCGCTGCCAACCGCTACCTGGGCGATCCATTAAGCAACGACCATCTGCTTGCTCTGGCGGTTGAGATTGAAGGGCATCCGGACAATGTGGCCCCCGCGGTGTTTGGGGGTTTGGTGGGCGTGGTGAGGACGCCTGCGCAACCATATACTTATTTGAAAATACCCTTTCCGTCCGAACTCTACGTCGTGCTTGCCGTTCCTGATCTGCGGGTGTCTACCGCGGAAGCACGCCGACTCCTTCCGAAGGAAGTTCCCTTGGCTGAGGCGGTCTTCAATCTCTCCCGGACCGGTCTTTTGGTTGGGGCTTGTTATGCCGGACGGATCGACCTTTTTCGGTTGGCGATGGAAGATGCCTTGCACCAGAACCGGAGAGCGGTATTAATCCCCGGCTTCCACCGGGTGGTTGATGCAGCCTATCAGGAAGGAGCTTTAGGTGTGGCCTTAAGTGGTTCCGGTCCGACGATCATTGCTTTTGCGCCGGAAAACAGGCGAAAAGCGGTGGGGACCGGGATGGTTTCGGTCTTTAACGAAGAGGGGATTCCCGCACAGTGGTTGTCGGTTGCCGTTAACTTTGATGGGTTCCGTTTTGTTTAGGAACGGTTCGCCACAGATCCAAATTTGACCTTGACCGTATTACGGTCAAGGTCTTTTTTTACCCTTCTTGATTTGGCAGTAAACATCCGAAGCGATATGGCATAGGATAAAGCAGGGTTTGGTGGTTTTGAAAATCATGCGGTAAAAAATTTTCTCCTTTGGCATAATTCTTTTCACAACGGAACATAATAAAACTGTGATTCATCCTTGATGGCTGACAAGGATGGAGCAGATTGAACATAATGGAGGGAAGCAAATGATGAGTACGAACGAAATGGTCGCCAGTGCGGATTTGTTGCCGGAGAGGAACAGCCAAGTTGTGCGGTCCAAACCGCGCTACTCGGAGAATGAGAACGAAATGATCTACGAAAACTGGTGGAATCCCAAATTGCGTAAAGAACTATCCCGCCGTTTTGGCCGCAAAATCTCGGCGTTAAGGAGCCAATTTTGCCGGATTCTGAAAGAAAAGGGGATTTCGAACACGGATTATTACAAGATGATGCGTGCCAAATACCAGACGGCCACCCCCAAAGAAATCTTGTCCGATGACGAAGACCAATTAATTCTGGAGATCTTTGCCAAACACCAGGTTTTAGGTGGGACAAGAAACGACGCTTGTATGGAGTTACAACGACTGATGCCGAAACCCATCAGTGAAGCGGCCTTAAAACTCCGTTTTTATCGCTTAGTCCAAAAACGGGGTTTAAGTGATGAAAAAATCAACAGTATCGGGCGGGATGTTCTGAAACGATCCGGGATCATCATTCCCGAAGCCCCCCTCTTAAACGGAAAAGAAGTCCCGCCGTTGGGGACAAGAAGTGTCGAGCAGGAGAAAGCAGCGGAAAAACCGGTACTGCCTACGGAGCAAAAATTCCGGCCGGAAACAGTGCCCGTCGACAAACCAGAGCAGAAATCCGGTTTCGTACCGAGTGTTACAGCCAGGGTTACACCGGAAAGTGAAGACCAAAAGTCTACTTTCCTGTATCAACTGGCCCATCTGCCGGAAGCCATCAGAAAACTGGAGGAAAGGGTAAAAGCGCTCGAAGCCGCGCAAAAACGGCAGTTGGACCTGAGAGGGTTTATCGAGCATCTGTTAGCCGTCGAACGGGATCTGAAACAGGAAGAAAAGTTTTTGGCCGAGATTGACCGCTTGGTGGCGGAAAACCAAAACCTGAATGAGCGGTTTGAGCAAGAACGGGCGCGGCTGGCAAAACGTGAAAAAGAACTGACGGAGATCTATGAACTGCTCAATGGTACACTCAATGACTTTATGCACTTGGAAAGCGTTGCGAAGCTGGCTTCGCTGGGCGATTTTATTCACCGGATGGAGATTACCGTCGATCAATTTGGGAATGTGATTAAGAGTAGAAGAATTCAAGGGGCATAAAAACGGGAAAAGGCAGAATATTTAACGGCGATTCAT
>JAAYHQ010000062.1 GCA_012727425.1 Bacillota bacterium | reverse complement strand
GTGCTGGTGCAAGGGGCAACCCGCGGTGACGGGGTGACCGGCGAAGAAATTACCGCCAACATCAAGACGATCCGGAGCATTCCCTTACGGCTGCAGGGGAATCCCCCCGGACAGGTGATCGTCCGCGGCGAGGTCTACATGCAACGGGCCGATTTTGAGGAGTTGAACCGGGTGCGGGCGGAGCAGGGGGAAGCGCTTTTTGCCAACCCCCGGAATGCGGCGGCCGGCTCACTCCGGCAGTTGGACCCGAAGGTGACCGCCACCCGGCGGCTGGATGCCTTTTTTTACGATCTGCTCTGGTGGGACGGGGCCGGGGCGGCCGCCCCCGCCACCCAGTGGGAAGCCATTAACCAGTTGAAAGCATGGGGTTTCAAAGTCAATCCGGAGTCGGCCTTATGTGCCTCCATCGAAGAAATAATTTCCTTTTGCCGCCGTTGGCAGGAGGAGCGTTACAACCTGCCCTACGAGATCGACGGGGTCGTGGTCAAACTGAACTCCCTTACCGCCCAGGCGGCGCTGGGGACGACCGCGAAAGCACCCCGGAGTAAAGTGGCCTTTAAATTTCCCGCGGAGGAAGTGGAGACCAAAGTGGAGGACATTGTGATCAGTGTGGGCCGGACGGGGGTCCTCACGCCCCTGGCGCTGCTCACGCCGGTCCGGGTGGCCGGTTCGCTGGTGAGCCGTGCGTCCCTCCACAATGAAGACTACATCAGGGCGAAAGAGATCCGGATTGGGGATCCGGTGGTGATCCGGAAAGCGGGGGAGATTATCCCCGAGGTGGTCCGGGTGGTCAAGGAGAAGCGGACCGGGGAGGAAGTGGAATTCCACTTTCCCTCCGCTTGTCCCGTCTGCGGTTCTACTGTTGCCCGGGATCCGGAGGGGGCGGTGATCCGTTGTCTGAATACGGCCTGCCCGGCTCAGCTCCGGGAGTTTATCCTGCATTTTGCCTCCCGGTCGGCAATGAATATTGAGGGCCTGGGCCCCTCGACCATCGACATGTTGCTGGCGAAGGAGTTGATCAAGGATCCGGCCGATTTATATAGTTTGGAATTTGACGACCTGGTGACCCTGGAGCGCTTTGGGGAGAAATCGGCCCGCAATTTGCTGGCGGCCATCGCCCGCAGCAAAGAGGTGCCCTTTGATCGTGTCCTTTTTGCCCTGGGGATTAGGCATGTGGGGGCGGAGATGGCGCGTCGTCTGGCCCATGCCTTCCTGAGCATTGACCGATTACTGGCTGCGACGCCGGAAGAACTGTTGGCGGTCCCCGATGTCGGGCCGGCCATTGCCGCCAGCATCAAGGCATATGCGGCGGAAGCACAGAACCGGAGACTGATCGAAAAATTAAAAGCAGCCGGGTTGCAGATGACGGCCGCCCCGGAAACGCCGGCGGAGGAATTACCGCTCAGTGGCAAGACCTTTGTTTTAACAGGCACCCTGGCGACGATGACCCGCCGTGCGGCGGAAGAGGCCATCCGGCGTTTGGGAGGTAAACCCGGTTCGACGGTGAGCCGCCGGACCGATTATGTGGTGGTCGGTGCGGATCCGGGTTCCAAGTACCAAAAGGCCCTGGAACTGGGGGTTACGATCCTAACGGAGGAGGAGTTTGCCCGGCTTCTTGAGGACCCCGCAAAGCATGAGGGATGAAAGTGCTTATTGGCGAGGGAAATCTGTCGAAAGCAGCAAAGAAAGGAGGGCGCGGATGGTTCTGACCAAGGAGCAAGTACGGGCCTTGGCGGCCGCGGCGCGGATCGGCATTACCGAGGAAGAGCTGGCGGTGTTAACGCCCGCCATGAATCGTACTGGCCAATACATAGAAACAATTCGGGAGGCCCCCATTCCGGAGGGGATAACGGAAGAAGGCGGTGGCAAACCGGCCACGGCCAACCCGGGACGGAAGGACCAGGTACAGCCCTCCTGGTCCCGGGAAGCCATCTTGCGGAATGCACCGCAGCAGGCGGAGTTTTGTTTTCAGACGCCGCGGTTTTTTGCGGAATAATCTTTGCCGGGCTAGGCAAGCGAAGAAGGGGAGAGCACATGGTGATTGGCAAGATGGATGTGGGTGCCTTGCGCAAGGCGCTGGACCGGCGGGAAATATCGGCGGTGGAGCTGACCACCTATTATCTGGACCGGATTGCGCAGCTTGATCCGGAACTCAACGCCTTTATCACCGTCCCGCGGGCGGAAGCCCTCCGGATGGCGGCCGCCGCCGACCGGCGGATTGCCGCCCAGGAGGGGGTTACGGCGCTTACCGGAATTCCGGTGGCGATCAAAGATAATATTTGTACCGCAGGAATCCGGACGACCTGCGGCTCCCGGCTGCTGGCGGATTTTATCCCTATTTATGACGCCACCGTGGTGGCCAAATTGAAACAGGCCGGGGCGGTGCTTCTTGGCAAGACCAATCTGGATGAGTTTGCGATGGGCTCGGCGACGCAATACTCGTTTTACGGGCCAACGCGCAATCCCTGGGATCGGGACCGGGTGGCTGGGGGGTCCAGTGGCGGTTCGGCGGTGGCGGTGGCGGCCGGGATGGCACCTCTGGCGTTAGGGACCGATACCGGGGGCTCGATCCGGCAACCGGCGGCGTTTTGCGGGGTTTGGGGTTTAAAACCAACCTATGGCCGGGTTTCCCGCTACGGTTTGGTTCCCTACGCCCCGTCCTTTGACCAGATTGGCCCGCTGGCCCGCAACGCCCGGGATCTTTTCCTGTTATTCCGAGCACTTGCCGGTCACGACCCCCTGGACCCCACTTCTCTCCCCGCGCCGGCCGAGACCGGCGGCGATCTGTCCGGTTCCATCCGGGGTCTGCGGGTGGGACTCCCCCGGGAATTTTTTGGGGCGGGACTGGACGCAGAACTTAAGGAACGGGTTTTGACGGTGGCCCAAGTCTTGGCGGAAGCCGGGTGCGTACTGGTGGAGCTTTCCCTGCCGTCGGTGGCTTATGCCCTTCCCGCCTATTATCTCCTGGCCTACGCGGAAGCCAGTTCCAGTATGGCCCGGTATGACGGGGTGCGCTTCGGGAACCGCTCCGGGGCCGAACAGGGGATCGTCGGAATGATGACCGCCACCCGGCAGGGTTTTGGGCCGGAGGTGAAGCGCCGCGTGCTCCTGGGCACCTATTTTTTAAGCGCCGACTGCTATGAAGAGTATTACCGGCCGGCGCAAAAGGTCCGAGCCTGGCTGCGGCAGGATTTTGCCGCCGCATACCGCCGTTGCGATCTGCTCTTAACCCCGACGACGGCGGCCCCGGCCTTCCGGTTTGCGGACGAAGCCGGGGATGAACGGGCGTTGGCGTTGACGGAACAATGTACGGTGGCGGCGAATCTCACCGGTGATCCCGCCCTTTCCTTTCCCTGTGGCCGGATCAACCACTTGCCAGTGGGGGCCCAGCTTATTGGGCCGGCGGGGGCCGAGGAACTTCTGATCCGCGTGGCGGCGGTTTATGCGGAAAAGGCGCCGGACGACGCGATGCCGGAATGGACGGCGCCGGATGTGGGTGAGCAAATTGAGGTATGAGACGGTAATCGGTCTGGAAGTGCATGTGGAGTTAAAGACGAAGGCGAAATTATGGTGCGGTTGTTCCACCCAGTTTGGAGCCGAACCCAATACGCAGGTCTGCCCAGTTTGTCTGGGGCTGCCCGGCGGGTTACCGGTCTTGAACCGGAAGGCTGTGGAGCTGGCCCTAACCACCGGCTTGGCCTTAAATTGCGTACTGACGGCGGACTGCCGGTTCGACCGGAAGCATTACTTCTATCCGGACCTGCCGAAGGGTTACCAGATTACCCAGTTTTACCACCCAATCGGGCGGGAAGGATGGCTGGAAGTGGAGTTTGCTGATGGCCCGCGTCGCGTCCGGATCAAGGAGATCCATCTGGAGGAAGAAGCCGGACGGACATATCATTTGCCGGCGGGCCAGGACGGGGGGGCCGCTTCGCTTTTGGATTACAACCGGAGCGGAATTCCGTTGTTGGAGATCGTGACCGCACCGGAGTTGTCTTCCCCGGCGGAAGCCCGTCTGTTTCTGGAAGAGTTGAAAGCGGTATTGGAGTGTTTGGAAGTCTCCGATGCCAAGATGGAAGAGGGTTCGTTCCGTTGCGATGCCAATCTTTCCGTCCGCCGTCCCGGGGAGGCACTGGGGAAAAGGGTGGAACTGAAAAACCTCAACTCTTTCCGCGCCTTGGAGGCGGCGTTGGCCTATGAAGAAGAGCGGCAGCGGGAACTGCTGGCGCAAGGGGAGCCCCTGCGGCACGAGGAGGTGCGCGCCTGGGACGAGGAGAAGGGGATCACCGTTTATATGCGGGAAAAGGAGCGAGTTGCAGATTACCGGTATTTTCCCGAGCCTGAAGTCCCGCCCCTGGCGATCCCGGCGGCGTGGGTGCAAACTTTGCGGCGCCGCCTGCCGGAGTTGCCGATGGAGAAACGCCGGCGTTATCTTGAGGTTTATCAGTTGGCGGCCGCCGATGCGGCCTTACTAAGCCGGAGAAAGGCGGAAGCGGCTTTCTTTGAAGCAACGCTCCGGTACTACCGGGGTTCCGCCCAGAACGTAGCCAATTGGATCCTGGGTGAGCTGACCCGGATAATGAAGGAAGCGAAGCAGAGCGTAGCCGACCTGCGGTTCAGCGCGGAGGACTTGGCGGCCCTGCTTCAGCTCCAGGACCAAAAGGTGATCAGTGGCAAGATCGCGAAAGCGGTTTTGGAAGAGATGTTTCGGACCGGAAACAAACCGGCGGCCATTATCGAAGAGCACGGCTGGCAACAGATCAGCGATCCCGGGACCATCAAGACCCTGGTCCGGGAGACGTTGGCCGCCAACCCCGCCGCCGTCGAGGATTACCTGGGCGGGAAAGAGAAAGCCTTTGCCTTTTTCGTTGGTGATGTGATGCGCAAGAGTAAAGGACGGGTCAACCCGGAGCTTTTGAACACGATCCTCCGGGCGGAGCTGGGAAATTATACTGCGGCTGGTCACAGCGGGGGGCAAGGCGGGCATGAAGCGGGGTAAACGGTGACCAAAGCAATAAGGTGAGATAAGGGGAGTGCCAAAGGCGTGAAGGGATTGGAAGCTCTTGTCTCTTACCGTGTTTCCGCGGTGATCACCAGGATAACTGAAGACGCGTAAGCGGTTTTCGTGGCGAAAGCGGGTAAAAGCTGAAAGCTGGTAAAAAAGGAGAAAGGTTAGAAAAGCGAAGCGTTAATTATAATAACAAAAACCAGAAAACACCAAACACGAACGGTCCACCCGTTTTTGGGGGCCGGACGTGGTTTGGTGTTTTTTTATGGATTAATGATACTTTTTGGACTCTTTTTTACCAGATTAAGGATTTTTAGCAATTTTGAAGCATAGAGTGGATATATATGGAGGGGAGGACAATGTTACCGGAACAAAAGTTGTTGCAGATTGAAGACCTGCACACCTATTTTACGACCGAACAAGGTTTGGTGAAAGCGGTCAATGGCGTATCATTGACCTTGCGCCACTCCCAAGTTTTAGGGGTCGTCGGGGAAAGCGGGTGCGGAAAAAGCATGACCGCCCTTTCGGTGATGCAACTGCTTCCGGAGCCGCACGGGCGGATCCACCGGGGGAAGATCCTTTACCACCGCGGGGCAAAAGACGTGATCGATCTGGCGGGGCAGGAGCCGCGGGGGCCCGTCATGCGCGGGCTGCGCGGGAACGAAATTGCCATGATTTTTCAGGAACCGATGACATCCTTGAACCCGGTGCTGCCGGTCGGGGAGCAGATCATGGAAGTTATGGAACTGCATCGTCAAGTATCCCGGAAAGAAGCCTTATCGTTGACCATCGATCTGCTGCAAAAGGTGGGGATCCCCAGCCCGCGGCAGCGGATCAGGGAATACCCCCACCAGCTCAGTGGCGGCATGCGGCAAAGAATAATGATTGCGATGGCGCTTTCCTGCAACCCCCGGTTACTCATCGCTGATGAACCGACGACGGCGTTGGATGTAACGATCCAGGCGCAGATCCTCGATCTGATGCAGCGGTTGCAGGCGGAGTACCGGATGGCCATTATGTTGATCACCCATAATTTAGGGGTGGTGACCAGGACCTGTGACGAAGTGGCCGTTATGTATCTGGGGAAGGTGGTGGAACAGGGTACAGTGCGCCAGATTTTAAAGGAAGCGTTGCACCCCTACACCATTGGTTTGCTCCGTTCGATCCCAACGCTCGGCCCCCGTCGCGCCCGGCGGTTGACGTCAATTCCGGGGACGGTACCCGCTCCGACTGCGGTCTTACCGGGTTGTGCTTTTCAGGAGCGCTGTCCCCACCGGCGGGCGAGGTGTACCGTCGAACCGCCCATGGTGGAAGAGAATGGCCATCAGGTGAGGTGTTGGCTTTATGGCACTTAACCGGGAAGGGACCGAACATACGCCGGCGCGGCTTATCCTGGAAGTCAAAGGGTTGCAAAAATATTATCCGGTCCAACGGGGTGTTTTCCGGACCACCATCGGTTATGTCCGCGCCGTGGATGGGGTAAGTTTTCACGTGCGTGCCGGCGAGACCCTGGGGTTGGTGGGCGAAAGCGGCTGTGGGAAGACCACCACGGGACGGTGTCTGATCCAGTTGGAAAAACCGACCGGTGGTGAAATTTTCTATTACAAAAACGGGGCTAAAATACCGGTTAACCCAAAAACCATCAAACATCTCCGCCGTGACCTGCAATATATTTTTCAGGACCCCTATTCTTCCCTTAATCCCCGGATGACGGTGGAGCGGATCGTAGCCGAACCGCTGATCACCCATGGGGTTAAGAACAAAACCGAGCTGCGCGACCGGGTGGTGGGACTCCTTACCGCCGTTGGTTTGTCCGGGGAACATCTGCGCCGCTACCCCCATGAGTTCAGTGGCGGGCAGCGCCAACGGGTGGGGATCGCCCGTGCTTTGGCGTTAAACCCGCAGGTGGTAATCTGTGATGAACCTGTTTCGGCGTTGGACGTCTCCGTCCAAGCCCAGGTTATTAACCTGTTACAAGATTTACAAGAGCAATACGGACTAACCTATCTTTTTATCGCCCATGATCTGAGTGTTGTTTATCATATCTGTGACCGCGTCGCTGTCATGTACCTGGGCCGGATTGTCGAGCTTGCGGCAGTGGATGTGCTTTTTGCTAACCCGAAACACCCTTACACGGAAGCGCTCTTTTCCGCCATTCCGCGGCCCGACCCCGACAACCAACCGGCCCCGATTATCCTGGCCGGCGATGTCCCTAGTCCCGCCGACCCGCCCCGGGGGTGCCATTTTCATCCCCGCTGCCGTTACGCCCGGCCCATATGCACGCGGGAACAGCCGGTGTTAAAGCCCGTGGTGGGGAACGAGGACCATTTGGTGGCTTGTCATTTTGGGGAGCACCTTGCTTTAAAGGGGATTCAAAGCGCTTAAACCGGTTTATCCTTTGTCTTTTCTTGTTTTTAAGAAGTTACCGGCCGGAGGGGGTGGGACGGGAAGAGGAGCAACACAGTGACTGACTTTTTTTGATTTTTGGAGGTGGAAAGAGTTGAAAGGCAAAGTCTGGTTATGGCTTGTCCTTGTGGCGGTCGTGGTGATCGGGGCCGCCGGGATCTTCATCTGGACCGGCCAAAAGGGGGAACCCGCCGCCGAGGAAGCGCAAGGGCCCAGCTTTAATCCGGATCTCTTCGTTTATCTGGGCCCCGGTGATGCAGAAACCCTTGATCCGTCGAAGGCCTATGACACGGCCAGTGCGGAAATCATCTTTCAGTACTACGACAATTTAATTGCGTACAAAGAAGGAAGCCTGGACGAATTTGTGCCGATGCTGGCGACCGAAGTGCCTTCGGTAGAGAACGGGTTGCTCGCGGCAGACGGGATGACCTATACCTTCCCCATTCGCAAGGGGGTTAAGTTCCATAACGGGGCGGAGTTGACCCCGGAGGATGTGGAGTACTCCTTTGAACGGAATATCCTGGCTGATCCGGCGGGAGGTCCGATGTGGATGCTGATTGAGCCCTTGTTTGGGGTGTCCACCATTGAAGATCTGGCTTGCCAGATTGCCGGGGTTGATTCCTTTGACCAGGTGGACGAGGCGGCACTTGTGGAAACCGGTAAACGGGTAATGGCGGCGATCGAAGTCGACGGGGATAATGTTGTTTTCCATCTCAATCAACCCTACCCGCCGTTTTTATCGATTCTTGCCCATAACTCCAGTTGGTCTGCGATCCTCAACAAGGAGTGGATGATTGCCAACGGAGCCTGGGACGGGCGGGCGGAAACCTGGGTGCAATGGCACAACCTGCCCACGGAAGAACAGGTGCTTTTCGACAAAGCGATGGGGACCGGCCCCTACAAGCAAGTGGAATGGGACCGCAGCAACAGCCGGCACACGATGGAAGCCCATGCCGATTACTGGCGGGGGCCGGCGGCGATCAAGACGGTGATTGTGAACAACGGTGTGACCGAGTTTAACACCAGAAAACTCATGTTGCAACGGGGTGAAGTCGACGCGATCTATGTTCCGGTGGAAAATTCCCCGCAGTTGGAAGGGATGGAAGGGGTGACCGTCCTCCGCAACCTCCCGTTGCTAAGTAATGTTTGCGCGATTTTTAACCAGGAGATCAACGCGGTGGACAATGAGTTTGTCGGCAGCGGACAATTGGATGGGAACGGCATTCCCCCTGATTTCTTCTCCGACATTAATATCCGGAAAGCCTTCTGTTATGCCTTTGACTATGAGGCGTTCATTTCGGAGGTGGTCTTGGGTGAAGCCTCTGTGCCCTATGGTGTTATCCCGAAGGGCTTAAGCGACTACTTCGACCCCAACGGTCCGCGTTATCACTATGACCCGGAAAAGGCCGCGGAGTACTTTAAAAAAGCCTTCGATGGTGAAGTCTGGGAGAAAGGCTTTAAAGTGACGCTGGTTTGGAACATTCCAAATACTACCCGTAAGACGGCTTGCGAAATTTTGGAACACGGTATTGAAGCGCTCAACCCCAAATTCCAGGTGGAAGTCCAGGGCATGGAGTGGGCGACTATGCTGCCGCGGCGCCGGGAGGGACGTTTGCCGATGGTCTTCATTGGCTGGCTGGCCGATTTTGCGGATCCGCACAACTTTGTCTATCCCTACCTGCATAGCAAGGGCGATTTTATGGCTTTCACCGGGGAACTTGGCCGGAACTTTGCTGCGGCCGAATTTGATGAATTGGTGAACGCCGGGATCAATGAAACCGATCCGGCCAAACGGGTGGCGATTTATACCGCGTTACAGAAGAAATCCATTGAACTGGCTCCCCATCTGATGCTCTATGATGCCTGTGACCGGAGAGCGCACCGGGATTGGGTAAAAGGGTTCGTTTTCGATCCGATCCGTCCGGCCCAGTATGACTTCTATGCGCTTTCCAAAAGTTTGGATTAACGGGATCAAACGGCAACAATGACTGGCGGCTGTACGGGGGCCCGGGGCCGCCCTTGGCCCCCATTTTTCGATTACTCAAGCGGTAGGTGTGGCCGATGCTTGCTTATATTGTCCGGCGTTTGCTGTTCTTACCGGTGGTCCTCTTTGGGATTACCGCTTTGCTCTTTGCGCTAATCAGTACGCTGGGTCCTTGGACAAGAGTGGCAACCTTCATTCCCTCGCCCGATGCCGAACGCCACGTGGATCTGGAGGCCATCATCCGGAAATACCACCTGGATGATCCACCCCTCAAAATGTATCTGCGCTGGGTGAAAAACCTTTTCCGGGGAAATTTGGGCTGGTCCCAGTCGAGCCATATGACGGTATCGGAGGCGATTGCACGCCGCTTCCCCGCCACTCTGGAGTTGACGCTGTTCGCGGTTGGGCCCGTGATTATCGGGGGGATCTTTTTGGGGGTCATCGCGGCGGTGCGGCATAATAAACCTCTGGACCATATTACCCGGATTTTGGCGATCATCCTTTGGTCCATGCCCGATTTCGTCCTGGGTTTGGCCGTACTGATGGTGGGCTTTGGGGTCTTGGGTTGGTTCCCGCCGGGGCGGTTAAGTGCCTGGGCCCAATTGGCGGTTCTGAAGGAGTCGTTCGTTGCTTACACGGGTATGCACACTATTGATGCCCTTTTAAACCGGCGCTTCGATCTTTTCTGGGATGCGCTGCGGCATCTTGTCGCGCCGGTCTTCACCCTGGCTTGTTTGTGGTGGGCGTTTATGCTGCGGGTTACCCGTTCCAGCATGTTGGAGGTCTTAAACCAGGACTATGTCCAGACTGCGCGGGCCAAAGGCCTGACTGAACGGATGGTCATCCAAAAACACGTTTTAAGAAACGCCCTGATTCCGGTAACCACCGTTGCCAGCAATATGCTTTTGGGGTTATTGGGTGGCGTCGTGATCGTCGAGACGGTCTTTAACTACCCCGGACTGGGCCTTTTGACCGCGACGGCGGCGACGCGTTTGGATGTGCCCTGTGTGGTCGGGGTGGCGCTTTTTTACGCCGTGATCTTGGTGGTGGTCAACTTGGTGGTGGATGTACTTTATTCACTCATTGACCCCCGCGTTCGATTGGAGTAGGTGAAAAATGGCGATAATGGCGATCTTGCGACGACTGGTCAAAAACCGCGTTTCCCTTCTGGGCCTGATCCTGCTGGCCTTTTTTGCCGTAGTGGCCCTGGCCGCGCCGTGGCTGGCCCCACCGGAGGCGGGCCATGACCCTTACCGGATTCCGCGCCGGGGTTGGGCGTTGGAACCAACGCCCCCCTCGGCCGAGTATCCCCTGGGTTTGACCCAGGGACAGTATGATATTTATTATGGGTTGGTCTGGGGGACGCGGACGGCTTTCCGGGTCGGGATCATCGTGATCACCTGCCGGGCCCTGATCGGGATTGTCCTTGGGGCGATCGCCGCCTATTACGGCGGGCTCTGGGATGAAGTGCTCATGCGGTTTACCGATATCTTCATGAGTTTTCCTTATCTAATTGGGGTGGTGGTTTTTGTCGCCATCTTTGGGCCGGGTTTGAACAATGTGATGATCCCCTTGATTGCGCTGGGTTGGATGCCGTACGCCCGGATGATGCGCGGGAACATCCTGGCGGTGAAACAGGAAGAGTATGTGTTGGCCGCGCGGGCGCTGGGCGTCAGCGACTTTAAGATCATTACCCGGCATATTCTACCCAATGCCGTTTTTCCAGTGCTGATCCAAGCTTCGATGCAGATTGGGTCCATTGTCGTTAGTGTTTCGGCCCTGAGCTTTCTCGGCCTGGGAGCGCCGGAAGGGTATGCCGACTGGGGACAGATGCTCAATTTTGCCCGCAACTGGATGCTGGGGGAACAGGGTAATGCCCTGAAATACTGGTATACGGTGGTCTATCCCGGCCTGGCCATGGTCCTGTTTGTCCTGGCCTGGAATTTGATCGGCGATGCCTTTCGGGATATTATGGATCCGCGTCTGCAAGCCTAGGGCGGGGCGGTGTTTTTCGTGCATTTTATCCTCCTGTTCGATACATACTTCATTTTTTCTTGGGCAAGGATAAGAGGGAAACGGAGGGGATGAAATGCCGAAAAGAAGCTGGATAATCCTGTTGGGTTTAGTTTTGACTTTAACGGTCCTGTGCTTGGTGCCCGCCAGCGCCAACTGGACTTACACGGTGCGGCGGGGCGATACCTTGTACCGGATTTCCCGCCGGGTCGGGGTGAGCGTCAATACTTTACGGAGTTGGAATGGTTTATGGACGAATCACCTCCGGGTCGGTCAGCGGCTCACCATCCCGACGCAGACAACGGCCAGGGCAACCGGGGGTTCCCGGGCCGGGGTCGACCGTTATTTGCTTGCCCGTTTGGTGCATGCGGAGGCGGAGGCCGAACCGTACAGTGGGAAAGTGGCGGTGGCGGCGGTCATCCTCAATCGGCTTGAGAGCCCTAGATTCCCGAACACGCTGGCTGGCGTGATTTATCAGCCTTTGGCCTTTGAGTCGGTGGCCAACGGCCGGATTTACACCAACCCCAGCAGTGAAGCGATCAAGGCGGCCGGTGATGCGATTAACGGTTGGGACCCAACCGGCGGGGCGTTGTACTTTTGGAATCCGTCGAAACCGGTCAGCCGTTGGATCTGGTCCCGGCGGATCATTGCCCGGATTGGGCGGCACGTCTTTGGCCTTTGACCGGCGGCCGCTGGCTTTTTAAAGCTGGGGCCAAGGGCAATAATAGTTAAGAAGGATCCGGGCGAAACCGGATCAGAACCAAGGTGGTGAGTCAGTGGTGAATTGGAACCGCGGGCTGATGCGGGCGGTGTTTATCTTCCTGGTCCTCTTTTTCCTGGCCTACCTGGTGCCGGGGCTGTCCGCCTTGACGGTTACCCATTTATTGGCGGTCAGTCTCCTGACGGCATTTCTGGCGACCGTCGGGGAAAACATGGTGCTGGCCGATACCCCCGTCAAAAAGAGTCTGCTTTTGTTCGGGGTTGCGGCGCTGATCATTTATTTTTACGCTGTTGTCTTTGTGGGCGAGCGCCTCTCGCTCATCGGTGTGTTGCTGGCGGCCGGGCTGACGGCAGTGATTGACTACTTGAGCCAAGAAAGAGTGGTTGCGGACACGGAGCCGGGCGTAACCGCCGAAGGCGAGGTCCGGGCCGAACCCGACACCGGGCCCCAGGAATAAAAAAAGCCAGTTGCGGGTAGTATATGCCCTTGGCGGGTGCAGAAAAGCCCTCCCTTTTGCGTGAGGGCTTTTTTTTTATCCTTTACAAACATTTGTTTGGGTAAAAAAAGGAATGGGGTCGGCTATGCAAAATTATATACGTAACAGGGAAAACGGAGGGGTTCTATGGCACGGATTCGCTGCCTGCATTTGGCCGATCTCCATCTTGGCTGGGCGCCCCGGGACTGGGGCGGCCGGGAGGCCGAACGGCAACAGGAACGGGATGGTTTATTGAAAAAAGCCGTTGATCTGGCCCTGGATCCGGCGGCCCGGATCCAGTTGGTTCTGATCGCCGGTGACCTTTTTGAGACCCACCGCCCACCGGTAGACCTGGTCGTTGGGGTCCTAACGGAACTGGAACGGCTGGTGCGCGCTGGTGTCCAGGTGGTGACGGTTCCCGGCAATCATGATGAAATTACTTACCACGATTCGGTTTATCGCCAGTACGGCCGGGAGTGGCCGGGGCTTTTGGTGACCAATCCGCAGCCGGAACGGGTTGGTGTGCTGACGCTCAACGGAACGCCCTGTTATCTTTATAGCCTAGCCTATACCGGAGGGATAACCGGCGGGACGGAGTTTTTGCGGAATTTTCCCCGGGGGACCGAAGACGGGTGGCATGTGGCGGTCTTCCATGGTTCCTTGGACTGGCTGGCCGGCGAGCGCAGCCTCCCCCTGTCGGCGCAGGGCTTGGCCGACGCTGGTTATGACTATGTGGCGCTTGGCCACATCCATCAGCATCAGGTGAAAACGGTGGGCAATACCGTCATCGTCTACCCGGGGATGGTCGAGGGGAAGAACCTGAGCGACCCGGGGACCGGCTTCTTTACCGTAGTCGAGTTTGGCGCGGATGGGCCGCGGGTCGAACGGATTCCGGTGCCGGTCCGGCCTTACCGGCAGGTGACGCTGGATGTGACCGGGATGGACGCGGATCGCTTACGCGCGGAACTTAAAAAGCGGGCCGATCCCGCGGCGGTGGTGGATTTCCGGTTGACCGGGGTGCTTTCTTTCTTGCCCGATTGGACGCGCTTGACGGAGCAACTGAAGAGCCAGTATTACTACTGCGAAGTGCGGGATGAGACCGCCTTTCTCGACCCGGCCGTCCTTCAGCAGTGGGCGGAAGAGCCGACCTTGCGGGGGGCTTTTTTGCAACGGATGTTAAAGCGGATGGCAGCGGCCGCCACCCCGGAGGAGCAGCGCCGTAATTATCTGGCCATGATGAAAGGAATCGCGGCTTTACAAGGGGGGAAAGCGCGTGGGGCACGTTAAGTTTGACCGGGTACTGTTGACCGGGTTCGGCCCGTACCGGGAGACCACCGAGTTTGTCTTCGCCGACCATCTGAACGTTTTTGTAGCGCCGAACGAGAGCGGAAAATCGACCTTGGTGGCCGGAGTGACGGCCTTGCTCTTTGGCCTACCCCAGACCACCGACCCCACGGTGTTTGGCCAAGCCCGTTACCGGAACTGGGACCACCCCCTTGCTTTTGAGGGTGAACTGTACTGGCAGGTGGACGGGGAAAGCTACCGCCTGCGGCGGAATTTTCAAAACAACCAGATCTCCTTGGCCCGACTGGAGGACGGCACCTACCGCGAGATCGTCGGCGGGACCCATAATCCCCGTGCTCAGCGGCGTAACCTGCGTTATGAAGAGAAACTGAAGGAGTTGTTCGGCCTCAGTGCCCAGGAACTCTTTGAAGCCACTTTTTGTCTGACCCAACCTCTTCCGGAAGCCAATGAGCTTGACGAGCGGGTTCAAGAGTTGCTCTCCGGGACCGGAGTGGGCTTTAAGCAGGCCACAGATCAGTTGGCTAAGGAACTGCGGGCGCTCACCCGTTTTACCGGCCGCCGCGGGGTGACGGCCAAAGATGCCTTTGATCCCCGTCCTTTGGAAGAGCTGACCGCGGAGATCGAGGCCACCAGGGCGGCGATCGAGCGGGACCGCGTACTGGTTGACCAGTTGGAGGCGGTCCGGAAAAGCCTGGCGGCGAAGGAGAACGACCGGGCGGCACGGGTGGAAAACCTGGCGGCGCAGGAACAGATGCTGAACATCTGGGACCAGTGGCGGCAACTGAAGATGAATTACGAGGCGGCGCGGAAGATTTACAGCCAAGTCCAGAAGAGCCGGGAGCAAGCGCAAGAATTGGATGCGACCCTGCGCCGGACGGCCGAAGCGCAGGCGGCCTACCCCTGGGGGCCGGACGCACCGCCGGAAACAACGGAGATCTTGAGCGAACTGGAGCTTATTGCGGAGCAGAAGACCCGGCTGCAGCAGGAGATTGCGGAGTTGGAAGCGGAATGGCGCGCCGTCCTGGCCGGTGACGGGGGGAGCGGTGGCGCCGCTTCCGGACCCGACTGGACGGCCCTGGGCTCCCAACCGGCGGCGGTGGTGGAAAGACGCCAGAGGCAAGCGGCGGAGGCGCTTGCGTTTTGGACGGAATGGGAGCAGTTGGCGGCGGCGTTGGCCGCAAACCGCCGGCGCCGGGAGGAGGATTTTCCGCTGTTTACGACGGCCGGTCCGGATCTCCTTGCGACGTTAAAGGTTTATGCGCCCCGGCGGGCTTTACTCCGTTCCGCGCTGGAAAATGCCACTTTAAAATGGGAAAAAGCCAAAGCGGAACGGCGGCGTCTGGAGCGGCGGTGGCGCCTCCGGTGGGCTTTAATGTTTGGCGCCCCGGTGCTCGGGGGCGGGTTAGCCGTCCTTTGGGCGGGCGGGCGCACCGGAATCCCCCTTGCCCTGCTGGGCGGAGTGTTGATCGGTGCCGCCGGCGGTTATCTGGCGGGTCGTTTGTTCTTACCCGTTGGGGCGCGGGTCCGGGCCCGGCAGGAAGAGGCGGCCGCTGAAGCGCAGGTAAATGCGGCCGACCAAACCCTGCGGGAATTCGAAGCAAAAGTCAAACCCTTCGTTGACCGCTATGGGGACGTGGCGGCTGCCGTGGACCGGTGGGAGCGTTTGACGGCCGAAGAGGAAGAAATCGTCCGGCGGCAGCAGGAGTTGCGCCGGCGCGAGTTGGGGCTCTATTCCGGTCCGGTGGACCAGTGTCCCCTGGGGGAAGGGGCGCCGTTCCTGAACGAACGCTGGCATGACCTGTTCACTTTTGTCCGGGTGGTGGATCCGGACGCCGGTTTGACCGGCCTGGGTGAGCTGGTGGCCTGGTTGGCGGAGAAACCGGCCCGTTGGTGGCAGCAGTTAAAGACGGAAGCCCTTGCCTTTGAGGAGCAGCAGACCGAAATGCGCCGACGGCAGGTCCGGCAGGAGGCGAATACGCAGTATCTAGCGAAGCAACAGCAGCAACTGGAGGCTTTGGCACAAAGGGAAGCGGAGTTGCGGGGCCGGATCGAGCCGCTGCTGACGGCGGCCGGTGGCGATTACCACGCGGCCAAGCGGCTGTGGGCCGACTGGCAGGAACTGGGGCAAAGAGCGGAAAAAGCCGCCGCCGCCCTGCAGAATATCTTTGCGATCCAGCGGGTGACGACCCTGGCGGATCTGGAAGCCAAAAGCGACGACGCTTTTTTAGAAGCGCAAACCCTGCTTCGTGAGCGCCAGAAGTTGGTTGCGGCCCACCCGGGCCTGGCCCAATTGGAAACTGCGGCTGATCCGGAAACAGTCGAGGCCGGTTATGCGCGGCGGCGGGAAGAGGTAGTCCGCGCCCAAGCGGAATTGCGGGCGCTGGATGATGAGATCCGCCAACTCACCACCGAGCTGGCCCGGTTGGAAGGGCAGGAACCGGTGAATATCGCCCGCGCCGAGGAAAAACTGGCGGAACTGACGGCACGTTATGGAGAAATCGAAATGGTCTGTGACGCGCTGACCATTGCTTATCAGGAGTTGACTCTGGCGATCAATGATTTTCACAGTGCTTACCGGCAGCGCCTGGCCGCGGCGACCACCGAGTATTACCGGGCGATCACCGGGGTCGACGGACGCCGGGTGGAATTGGATGAAAATTTCCGCGTAACGGTGGTGATCGATGGCCGGCCGGTGGCGCCGGACCAGTTGAGCCACGGAGCCCGCGACCAGCTTTATATCGCCTTGCGTTTAGGTATTGCCCGCCTTTTGGCGGCGGATACGGTTTTGCCGTTTGTTTTTGACGACCCCTTCCTGAACTGTGATGCGGAACGTCTGCGCAATATCCGTACTACTTTGGAGTTGCTCGCGGCCGAACGGCAGGTGCTCCTCCTCTCCCACCGGGCTGATTTTGCCGAGTGGGGTGCGGAGCTGGTGGTCAGGAGGCGGTCTTAGGTGGCCGGTCCGTAATGATGGATAAGAACTTTTTGTTCGAGACCCTGCGGGGTCTTTTTTTTATAGTTGTTTGCACCGGCTTGTTCCGTCCTTGGCCGCGCCTTGTGCCGCTTGCTGTTGACGCCGCAACCGGAGACGAGCATATTCTCTTTTCGTTCGGGAAAGACCGGGTTTTTTAGCATAAAAAAGGCGGTGGGTCGATAGTAATTCCTAAGGGAGTGATTTGCTCATAAAGGAGGGGGAAAGATGGAATACTTGACACGAATTGCTCTGGAGCACCAGGGAATTCAGGAAATGCTCCGGGTCCAGAGGGAACTGAACGAACGGTTGAAGAAAGCCAAGGGGGTTAATATTGTGCATTTAGAGAACACACTCCGTTTTTGGCGGGACTTCCTGGCCCAAGAACACATGAGTTGGGAAGAGGAGTTTGCCTTCGCGCTTTTGCGCAAATTGAACCACGGCTTGCCCGGGCGGTTGCAGGGTGACCACGCAAGAATCGAAACGGTTCTGGCGAAATTGGAAGCGACCATGCAACCGTTGCGCAGTGGTCGGCCCCATGCGGGCCGGGAGTTTGTGCGTTGGGCGGAAGAGTTGGTGGAGGCGGTTGCCGACCACTTGGCCCGGGAAAACGCGGCCCTGCAGGAACTGAAGGCGCAAGGAGAGACGGGGGTGGATCCGGAGTTGCTCCTGGAAACACCGGCGGCGGAGAGAAGGGAACCGCTGGTACAGATGGCCGATGCGCTTTGCCGGGAATATCTGCAAACGCCCAGCGCGCTCTTAAGTTTACAGGAAAAGACGGGGGCGGAGTTGGAAGCGGAGGCGGACGAATGGCACCCGGATCCCACGGTGGAAGCCGGTGGGGCCGGAGCGTTACCCTGACGCCAAAGCTGTGATACGATTTGGATCAATTCGGACCTTTTACCGGAGAAATCTGATATAATACGGGGAGAAGAAAGTCAGACCAGGAGTTAACGCCATGCACTATTGGGCCGATCTGCACCTGCATTCACGATACGCCATGGCCGCCAGTAGGGACACCAACCCCGAACAGCTGGTCTTTTGGGCGCGACGGAAAGGCTTGACGCTGATTGGGACCGGCGATCTCACCCATCCCGGCTGGCGGGCCGAACTCCGGGATAAACTGGAAGAGGCGGAAGACGGACTATGGCGTTTGAAGCCCTCCTGTAAGCTCCCGCCCGGTTCAGACCTGCCGGCAGCGCCGACGGTCCGGTTTGTTCTGGCCGGTGAGGTCTGCACCATCTATAAAAAGGCGGGGAAAACCCGGAAAGTCCATCATTTGGTCCTGTTGCCTCATTTTGACGCGGCGGAGCGGCTCGCCGCCCGTCTGGACCGTTACGGCAAGCTGGCCAGTAACGGACGGCCTACCTTAAAGTTGGACAGCCGTGATCTGTTGGCCATCACCTTAGAGGTTAGTCCCGAGGCGGTGTTGATTCCCGCCCACATCTGGACCCCGCATTATTCGGTGCTCGGTATGAATACAGGCTTTAACAGTTTGGCGGAGTGTTACGGGGATTTAACCGGCGAGATCCATGTGGTGGAGACCGGTTTGTCCTCGGATCCGGCGATGAATCGCCAGTTAAGTATACTTGACGAATATGCCCT
>JAAYHQ010000083.1 GCA_012727425.1 Bacillota bacterium | reverse complement strand
GTTTGCCAAGGAACAAAGGGGGAACAAGAGCTGTGGAACCCAAGGTACTACTGATCGCGACCTTGGACACGAAAGAAAAAGAAGCCGCATATTTAAAGCGGATCATCGAAGCCAAAGGCGTCAAGACCCTGGTCATGGACACCGGTGTGTTGGCCCCGCCCCGGGCGCTTGTTCCGGACGTGTCGCGGGAAGAGGTGGCCCTGGCGGGGGGGATGCCCATCGACCAGTTGGTGGGCACCGGCAATAAAGGCCAATGTATCGACGTCATGATCGCAGGGGCGCAGGCGGTGGCCCAGCGCCTGTTTGCCGCCGGTGCTTTTTCCGGCGTGATCAGTTTTGGCGGAGCCCAGGGGACCAACATCGGGACCGCGGTCATGAAGAACCTGCCCTTTGGCGTACCGAAGCTTATGATCTCCACCGTTGCTTCGGGGACTGCCACCTTTGGCCCCTTTGTCGGGACGAAAGACGTCATGATGATGCACTCGGTCGTAGACGTGCAGGGTGTGAACACGCTGATCACCCGTGTTTTTGAGAACGCGGCGGCGGCGATTGTGGGAATGATTAAGAACGATGTTGGTCAGATTAAGGATGTTCAAAGCAAAAACGCCGTTGCCCTGTCCATGCTGGGGACGACCACTCCGGGCGCCCTGCGGGCTCAGCGGCTGCTGGAAGGCGAAGGCTACGAAGTAATCGCCTTTCACCAGAACGGGACCGGCGGGATCGCCATGGAAGACTTGATCCGGGAAGGATACTTCGGCGGCGTTCTTGACCTCAACCTCCACGAACTGGCCGACCGGCTGGTGGGTGGACTCCACGGTTCAATCAAAGACTACCGTCTGGAAGCGGCCGGTGCGGCCGGGCTTCCCCAAGTGGTTGCCCCGGGGAGCATCGAATACACCGTCCAGGGTCCGGTGGAGAGTTTAAGTCCGGAAATGAAGAAACGGCCCCACATTGTCCACAACCCCACCCTGACCCTGGTCCGGCTGACCCCGGAAGAACTGGAAGCCGTGGCCGAACTGGTGGCGTCCAAGCTCAACAAAGGACGGGGCCCGGTCAAAGTGTTACTGCCGCTTAGAGGCTTCTCCTTCCCCAACCGTGCGGGGCATGAACTGTGGGACCCCGTTGGCAACCAGGTCTTCATCCGAACACTCAAAGCCAAGCTTGCTCCCGCGATAGACGTGGAGGAGGTGGATGCCCACATCAACGACCCCGCATTCATCGACCGGGTGGTCGCGAGCTATCTTGCCCTGGTAAGCAAATAGGGAGGTGTACTTAACGAAATGACAAGCAAAGAACAACTGGCGGGAGTCTTCACCCCGATGGTTACCCCGTTTCAGAACGATGAGATTCTCTACGACGGGATCGTCGCCAACGTCCAAAAGATGAACCGGACTGGACTGCGCGGCTACTTTGTCCTGGGGACCAACGGCGAATTCAAATCCCTCTCGGTTGAAGAGCGTCTCAAAGTCCTGCAAACCGTGGTGGACAACGCGGCTCCGGACAAGGTCATCATGGCCGGGACCGCCGCCGAGAGCACCAAAGAAACGATCGACATCACCAAAGAAGCGGCCAAGATCGGCGCCAAAAGCGTCAGCCTCTTGATGCCCCACTTTTTCCGGAAATACATGGACGACGACGCCCTCACCGACTACATCGTCAAAGTCGCCGACGCCTCGCCCGTTCCGGTGTTACTATACAACAATCCCTCGGTCGCGGCCGACGTCTTGATCAGCCCGGAAGTCATCCGGCGCGTGGCTGACCACCCCAACGTGGTTGGGATGAAAGACAGTTCCCGGGGGAATTACCAGAAATACCTGGAAGCGGCCCGGGGGAAAGACTTCCACCTCCTGGCCGGTTCGGCCGGATTCTTCCTGGACCTTTTGAAGGCCGGCGGGGTGGGCGGCGTGTTGTCGCTGGCCAACGTCTTCCCCGACGCCTGTGTCGAGCTGTACGAAGCCTTCAAGGCCGGCAACCTTGAAGAAGCGGAACGGCTCAACGGCAAGCTTGTCGAGTTAAACAAGAAAGTTTCCGGTTTTGGCGGGGTGGCCGCCGTCAAGAGCGCCATGAACCTGGCCGGTTACACCGGCGGGGCTCCGCGGCATCCCTTACGCCCGCTGACTGCGGAACAGCAGGCCACCCTGGAGGCGAACATCAAAGCGCTGGGGTTTATCTAAAGCAATAGATTAAAAACAAACTAAGGAGGCAACCAAATGGCAAGAAAAGAGACCTGGAACATTGCGGAAAAAGGCTATGACGAAGTCGCCGAATACCTCAAGACCAACGACGTGATCATGATCCCGATGGGTTCGACCGAGAAACACGGGGCCCACTGTCCGCTGGGGACCGACAGCTTTACCACCATGGGAGTGGTGGAGGCGGCGGCCCCGATCGCGAAGACCTGCTACACGCCGCTGATTCCGGTAGGTTACTCCCCGCACCACATGGGTGAAGTGAACCAGGGTGTTGGGACCATGACCCTGTCGGGCAACACCTACCGGGCGGTCGTTTACGACCTGGCGATGAGCATGATCTACCATGGGTTCAACAAGATCGTCTTCGTCAGCCACCACGGCAGCAACTCCAAAGTCATCGACGACGTGCTCCGCCGGATCCGTTACGAGACCGACTGCTTTGTCTGCTGGTACAAGACACCGACCGAGCGTCAATACTCCCTGGTTGGCGACATCTTTGAGGGTCCGCCGGAGGAGACCCCCGGTTGGCACGCGGGTGAGGTTGAGACCAGTACCGCATGGGCCTACAACCCCGATTCGGTGGACATGAGCAAGGCGAAACCCGACCGCACCCATGCGCCGCGCTGGATGGGTCCGGCCTTTAGCAAGCACGACGGTTCGGGGATGGTTACCTTCATGGGAGCGGAGAACATCTGGGTGCCCATGGAGCACCACGAGTATTCCGACACCGCCACGATTGGCAACCCCTTGCGGGCGAGCAAGGAGAAGGGGGAGAAATACTTCGCCAAGGCCGGTCAAGCCCTGGCCAATTTCCTCGAGGAAGTCAAGAAGTTCGACATCGTGGTCCCGGAGGAAAAACG
>JAAYHQ010000061.1 GCA_012727425.1 Bacillota bacterium | reverse complement strand
CGATTGGCAACCCCTTGCGGGCGAGCAAGGAGAAGGGGGAGAAATACTTCGCCAAGGCCGGTCAAGCCCTGGCCAATTTCCTCGAGGAAGTCAAGAAGTTCGACATCGTGGTCCCGGAGGAAAAACGTAAGTTTACAAACAGAGCTTAAGGTTGTCCGGTAATTTAAGGGGAGAGCTGCATATTATTGCAGCTCTCCCACGCTCAGAGGAAGGGGAGGACGCCAATGGCGATTGATCTAACCAGTGACCTTTCCACCAGAAAAGCCTTTAGTGAAGCCATTACCGAGTTTGGCCTGAAGGATGAGCGGGTCTTTTCGGTGGCGGCCGATTCGGAGTCCCGGTTTGGCGCTTTTCGTAAAGAAGCTGCTGAACGCGCCATTAATGCTGGGATTGCGGAACAAAACGCGATGAGTATCGCCGCCGGTTTGGCATTTTGCGGTAAGATACCCTTTATTTCAACCTATGCGACTTTTTTGACGATGCGGGCCTGTGAACAGATCCGGACCGATATTGCTTTTGCCAACTTAAATGTGCGCATCGTTGGCACCAACGCTGGGTTTAGTTCGGATTGGCTTGGCATGACCCACCAAGCCTTAGAAGATGTGGCCTTAATGCGGTCAATCCCCAACATGACCGTGTTGATCCCGGCCGATGGCGCGGCCACTTACCGGTTGGTGGAGGCCTTGCTTGAATACGAAGGACCGGCCTACCTCCGGATCCGCGGGACCGCTCGCGAACCGCATGTCCCGTGCGACGAACCGATCGTGATTGGCAAGGCCCGGCAGATTAGAGCCGGAAACGACCTTACGATTATTGCCTACGGCCGGCTGGTGTATGAGGCGATGCTGGCGGCCGACCGGTTGGCCCAGGAGGGTATTGCGGCGCGGGTTTTGGATATGCACACCGTAAAACCCCTTGATGAGGCGGCGGTGCTCAAGGCCGCGTCCGAAACAAGACGGATTCTCACCGTGGAGGAGCACAATATTATCGGTGGTTTGGGGAGCGCGGTGGCCGAGGTGACCAGCGCCCACTGCCCGGTTCCCGTACGCCGGATGGGGGTCCCGGACCGTTATGGTGTGCCCGGTTCTGAAGCCGATCTCTTCGCGTTCTTTGGCTTGACTTCCGAACACATTGTCACTGAGGCGAAAAAGCTCTTGGAAACGGAGGAGTCGAAATGAGAATAGCAATTGGTTGCGATGAGAACGCCTACGAAATGAAAGAAGCAATCAAGGCCCACTTGGAAGAGCGTGGTGTGGAATACGTGGATATGGGCTGCGGGAAAGGCGAAACGGTCTTGTATCCGGAGATTGCCCGTCGGGTCGCCGTCAGCATTATGGAAGGAAAATTCGACCGGGGCATCCTTGTCTGTGGGACCGGATTGGGGATGGCGATTGTCGCCAATAAGATCCCCGGGGTGCGGGCGGCGACCTGCCACGATGTGCACTCGGCGGAACGGGCGCGTAAAAGCAATAACGCCCAGATTATTACCTTTGGGGCGCAAGTCATCGGGACCGTCCTCGCCAAAAAGTTGGTTGACGTTTGGTTGGATTCCGAGTTTGCCGGGGGCCGTTCGAAGCCGAAAGTGGATTTAATCGACGAGATTGACCGGGAGTTTCGCAAGCATTAACGGTTCGAACGCGAAGGAGGGGTTGTTTTGCTGAAAAACGGACGACCTGAGAGGTATGAATGTGATCTCCACTGTCACACCAATCGTTCCGACGGAAACAACACTCCAAAAGAGTTAATCGACCGGGCCGCCCGTTTGGGGATGAAGGCGATCGCCATTACCGACCATGATATTGTTCCCCCGGAGACGGTGACGGTGGACGGTCAAACCGTTGCGATCTGTGCCTATGCCCGGCAAAAAGGTTTAGTTCTACTGCGCGGTTATGAATTCTCGACCGACACGTATGTGGACGATGTGCATATTCTCGGTTATGAGCTGGACTGGTCACAAGCGGCAGTGCAAGAGGAGATGGAACGGGCCCGGCTCAGTAAGAGCGAGGCCTACCGCAAGCTCTGTAATATCCTGACCAGTAAAGGAATGCCCATCGATTATGACAAGGAGATTTTGCAGTATACGGACGAGCACGGGGTGATCCGGAAACGCGATCCGGAAGAGGTGCAACGGAAGTTTATCTTTGAGAAGATGGCCGAAAAGGGCTATGCCGAAAGCTGGAGTGCAGCCAAAATTATGGTTCAGAACGATCCGGAGCTCAACGTCCGCCGTGAAAAAATCGATCCGGTCCGGGCGATTGAGTTAATCCACGCCTGTGGGGGGATGGCCTTCTTGGCCCATCCGTATCTGATCGACGAGGTAGTGGAAGCACCGGGTCTAGGGAGAATGACCCGCTTCGAATATATTGAGCGATTGATCGCGCACGGGCTGGACGGGATTGAGGCGTGCTACACTTACGATAAAACCAGTTATAAAGGGCAGAAGACGGTGGAAGAGATCGAACAGGAAATCAAAGCGCGCTACGGTAACCGGCTCTATCTTTCCGGCGGGTCCGACTACCACGGCAGTAAAGAAGGGGTGGTTGATCCGCGGGAGATTGGGGAAGCCGGGATTAGCTACGCCGAATTCTGCCGGATCTTTTTGCCCTATTTACCGCAAGGGGCCGACTAAACGGGGGAGCGTCAGTCTTTATCTTCAGTATATTGTCGCGTTTCGCTTAGTTTTAAAACAATTTTGCGGTCGATTATAAACCGACACGAACGGGAGGGGTGCCAATGTTAGCTGTGGACGAATTGAAACGCCTTCAGCAGGAAGCAGCAGAGGTTCGGAAAGCAGCGATCAAGATGGCCACCAGGGCGGGGACCGGGCATTTAGGGCCGGCTTTAGGGATTACTGATGTGATGTGGGTGTTGTATTCCCGCCACCTGAAATATGACCCACAGAATCCTTCCTGGCCGGAACGGGACCGGGTGATTTTGAGTAAAGGCCACAGTTGTTTGGCTTTATACGCCGTTTTAGCCAAGAAAGGCTTTTTCGATGAAGAGCTTTTAAAGACTTACTGTCGTCAATTAAATACGAAGTTGGGCGGCCATCCCGAACGGGACCTTCCGGGCGTGGAGGCCAATACCGGCTCACTGGGTCATGGTTTCAATATCGGAATCGGGATGGCGCTGGCGGCAAAGGTGGACCGGAAAGATTACAAAGTATATGCCATCTTAGGTGACGGTGAGACACAGGAAGGTTCCATCTGGGAAGGCGCCATGGCGGCGGCCCATTATGGGTTGGACAACCTGGTTGCCATCGTCGACCGGAACAATTTACAAGTCAGTAACTTTGTGGATCGAGTGATGAACATCGAGCCGCTGGCGGATAAATGGGCCAGTTTCGGCTGGGCAGTCCGGGAGATTGACGGCCATGACTACCAGCAGATTGACACGGCGCTACGTGCGGTACCATTCATTACCGGCAAACCATCGGTGATCATCGCGAAAACTGTTAAGGGCAAGGGTTTACCGATTGCGGAAAACAAAGTGGAGTGGCACCATAAGGTCCCAACCGCTGAGGAGTACCAAGCGATGGATCAACTGCTCAATCTAGGTAGTTTAGAAGACTAAGAAAGATAAGGAGGAAAAAACATGGCTTTTGACAAAAGTCCCCTCGAGCGTTTGCAGGCGATCAGCGATGATTTTGAGGTTTGGTGGGATGCTTCTCCCTTGGTGTATTCGGCTTGGAAAGAAAAGTTTTTAAGTGAACTGCCGGCGGAGAAGAGAGAGAAGTTTGCCGGGTGGCTGGAGCGACTCTATAACGAGAAAAAACCGGAAACCTCCGTGATTCGGGGTGTGACCACCAATCCCCGTCTCACTCGGGAAACCCTGGACTGGATTCCGGAAACCTGCAAGCCATGGATCAAGGAGATTAAAGAGAAACATCCCGGTGCCTCCCTGGAAGAGCAGGCCTGGATGACCTACACGAAGATCACCGCCGAGGGCGTTAAGAAATACCTGCCCATTTTCGAGCATTCCAACTACAAATACGGTCACGTGAGCGCCCAGGTTGATCCCAGACTGATTACGGACACCCGCGAGATGTTACGGCAGGGGATTGGCCTAAAAGCCTTGGCACCCAATATTATGGTAAAATCCCCCGCCACCAAACAGGGTGTCTACAATATTATGCTGCTCACGGCTTTAGGGATCTCGACCAACGCGACCGTTTGCTTTACTGTCCCCCAGATCTTGGCGGTGGCCGAAGCTGTCCGGATCGGTAAAGAGCTTGGCGAGGCCAGGGGCGTTGACTATTCCCAATGGCGTTCGGTGATCACCATGATGCTGGGCCGCTTTGAGGAAGCGAAGGAATTCCAAGAACAAGCTGCGGCAGTCGGGGTTGACCTGGATGATTTGGCCGTGCGCCACTGGGCGGGTTTAGCCATCTGCAAAAAAGCTCTCCGGATTCTTCAGCAGCAAGGTTACGAAAGTAAACTGCTGCTCTGTTCGGCCCGGCCCGGTCCGACCGTTGACAACAAGCTTAAAGTTTGGCACATCGAGAAGATGGCCGGCGAACCCATTGTTTATACGATGAATCCGGAGATGATCGGTGATTTCCTCAAGCTTTATGAGGATGAGCCCTTGGAAAACCATAAAGGCGAGGATATTCCAGATGATATTTTAGCCCAGTTGATTAAGGTTCCCTACTTCCGGCAGGGCTACTACGCCTATGGGCTTGCTGCCGACGAATTTGTCGACTATCCGCCGGCCGTGACGACGGCAAAAGGCTTTTCCGGCGATATGCGTCTGCTGGAAGAGTTTGTTAAGAAGGTCTAAAAAAGGCAACCGGTTTGCATACCGAGGACTTTAAGCTGATTGCGCTGTCCTTCAGGACAGCGCAATCAGCCGGACGCGCCCAAAGTGATGGGGAGGTGATTGCTGATGTCGTTAGTCACTACCAAGGGTATGTTATTAGATGCTCGTGATAAAGGTTACGCGGTCGGTGCTTTTAACGCCAACAACCTGGAAATGGCGCAGGGGATCGTCATGGCGGCGGAGAAGGAGAAGGCCCCGGTTATTGTCCAGATCAGTCAGGGTGGCGCTGAGCATGGTGGCCTTGAAGAGATGGCGGCAATCATCAAGAGTTTGGCCGCCAAGGCCTCGGTTCCGGTGGCTTTGCACTTGGACCACGGGGTTGATTTTGTTTACAACATCCGTTGTCTCCGGGCTGGGTTCACCTCCTTAATGTATGATGGTTCCCAGTTGACGTTTGCCGAGAACGTGCGGATCACCCGCGAAGTAGTGAAAGTAGCCCATGCCGTTGGGGTTCCGGTGGAAGCGGAATTGGGGCGTGTCCCCAAGGACCCGACCGGAATTACGCTGGCTGATCTGAAAGCTTACATGACTGACCCTGAGGAAGCCGCGGCCTTTGTTGATCAGACCAATGTGGATTCGTTGGCGGTTGCGGTGGGGAATATGCATAAAATGAAACTGAAAGAAGCCAAAATTGACATTGAGCGTATCAAGGCCATCCGGGCGCGGGTTGCTGTTCCCCTGGTCTTGCATGGGGCGTCTGGTGTCCCGGATGAAGCCGTGGTTGAAGCGATCAAGGCCGGGATCTGCAAGATTAATGTCCATACCCAACTGGGCAAGAGTTTTACCGAGCGGATTCATGAAGTATTTAAAGCGGATCCGAAAACCGTCGATGTCCGTAAATACCTGGGTGCCGCCCGGGAAGCCCTTATGGAAGAGGTGCGCGCCAAGATCCGGCTCTTCGGGGCCAGTGGGAAAGCCCCCGGCATACTGGAGGTTCCCGTTGAACCGGAAGACTATATTAAACAAGAGCTTGTGGAGTAATCCGGAATTATCCCAACCCCTTTCTTGAGGAAGAAAGGGGTTTTTTTGTCGGCAGTGAGCAGACAAGTGGGCAAGGATGCGTGCACCGGTATGGCCGGAGCGGTGGCCGCCGGAAGATCAGTTTTACCCATCCGCTGCTATGACCTTACGGAAAGCGGTCTGACAATAACGCATAGAAGGAAAAATAAGTAAAATATAGAAGAGATAGGTAATAAGTTGTGGACGAAAGCGGGTGGAGGGATTGCGAACGGCTCTTTGGCGGGTGATCGGAATTTTGCTGGTCTTTACAGCGCCGTTAGCCGTCCGAGGGGAATGGCGCGCGGATCCGTTGGCGGTGAAGCTTAAGTGGGGAGAGGAACAAGCCCAGATCCAGGTTGGCGGGGGCTGGGGTTATTATGAGCCGGCTTTCTATTGGACCCATGATCTACGGTGGCGAAACGATGCCGAACCGGACCGGCCGTCTTATTACCAGACGCAGCTACGGCGGAGGATTAGTCGCGACTGGTGGTGGAGCCTGGCCGGACGATACGCGGTGGCACCGGTTTGTGATTTTCGTTGGGCGGAGGTGGCACTGGAAAAAACTTTGGCGCGGCCGTGGGGGTTTCGAGTCTGGGGGACGGGCGAGTGGCGCCGGGTCAAGGGCGGTGGCACCCTGGAAGACTACGACTGGCATCTGTTGGGCTCCCGACTACGCTGGCGGCCGTTGACCCCCTTACAGTGGCAAAGCGAATTGACCCGGGAGGCCAAGACCTATCCCGCACCGCAGCGGTCCTCGGTCAAAACCGTCCTGCGCAACGAGTTGGCTTTACGCTTTGCCCCCCATACATTCTCCGGCCGTTGGGCGGAGAGTGTCCGGGTTTATCCGGCAAATGCCTGGAAAAACTATTACTACCGGTCGCTACGCCTGGCCTGGAACTGGGAGATTAGTGATAATGCTTATTTTGAAGGCAACTGCGGTTATAACCAGCAAAGCCAGGGCAGCGGCAAAACCACCGGTAAACTGCAGATCACTGGCGTTTTGGCTTACCCTTCCACCCGGGAATACAAGGTCAGTTGGTTGTGCTCCGCAGCCAAGACGGTGGTGGCCGAATTTCCGTTCCCGGTGGAAGAGGAGGAGGAGGAATTACCACCCGCCGGTTGGCGGTTTGGTCTGCGGTGGCAAGATTTGACCCCGCCTTTCACCCTTCGGGCGGAGTTGTTTGGGATCTGGGACGAAGGAATACTAACGGGCGGGTGGGCCGCCCGCCTGCAAGGGCACTGGTGGCGGACCCGTTGGACTTTAGGGCTGGCACCCCGGGGAGGATTCTATCCGTCGGCAGAGAAAGGATATTGGGTGGAGGTAAAGTATTATCTGGATTAGGGGGGAGCTTCGTGTTAATCTACGGCGCTTTGGTTCCGCACCCACCGATTATCCGGGCCGAGATCGGGGGGGAAGAGACGAAGAAGGCGCACAAAACGGTGGAGGCCATGGAGCGGCTGGCGCAGCGTCTAGCAGCGTTGAAGCTGGATACGATCGTGATCTTTTCACCACATGGTCCGGTTTTCCAGGATGGACTGGCGATCCGGGGCGGAGCCCGATTAAAGGGTGACTTGGCCCGCTTTGGTTTCTTTCGGCAGTGGGAATGGGCGGTTGATCAGGAACTGGCCGCCGCGATCGTCCGCGAAGCTGAAAAGGAGAAGATCCCCTGTTTGCAACTGACCGGGGCGGACCTGGCCGGTTACGGGTTGAGCGCGGATTTGGACCACGGTGTGGTGGTTCCACTTTCCTTTCTGGCCGATGAATCGGTTAAACTGGTGGCCACCGGGATGTCGCTCCTCCCTTGGTTAGAACAGTATCAGTTGGGAGTGGCGATTGGGCGGGCCGTCCATCGGTCGCCGCGGCGGATTGGGGTGATCGCCAGCGGTGATCTTTCCCACTGTTTGCACCCGGGGGCGCCGGCGGGCTATGACCCGCGGGGCAAAGAGTTCGATGAGACCTTGATGGCTTTGTTACGGGCGCAAAACCGGACCGCCATCTTCGACCTTGATCCGGTTATGGTGGAGAAAGCGGCCGAATGCGGGTTCCGTGCCCTCCTGATGTTACTGGGCGTCTTCGACGGATGGCAGGTGGAGATAGAAGTGTTAAATTACGAAGGACCCTTTGGGGTCGGTTATGGCGTGGCCGGCTTTGCACCGCAAGGGGAAGAAGAAAAGGGATCCAGTCTGCTTCCGGTGCTTCGCCGCCGGCGGGAAGAAGCGCTCCGGACCCGGCGGGCGGCCGAGTCACCCTTTGTGCGTCTGGCCCGCCAAACGGTGGAAGATCACCTCTTGGGGACAGACGGTTCCCTGGGCAACATGGACAAAGGGGACCTGCCGCCCGAAGCAAGACAACCGGCCGGGGCCTTTGTTTCGATTAAAAAACATGGTATGCTGCGGGGTTGTATCGGGACCATCTTTCCGACCCAGCCGACTTTTCTTGAAGAGATTAGACATAATGCCATTGCCGCTGCGCTGCACGATCCCCGGTTTGATCCGGTCCAGGTGGATGAACTCCCCGACCTGGTTTATACGGTGGACCGGATTTTACCTCCCGAACCGGTGGCGGGACCGGCGGACCTTGATCCGCAAAAGTACGGGGTTATAGTGCGCAGCGGCGGGAAAACCGGTCTGCTTTTGCCCAACTTGGAAGGGGTTGAAACCATCGAAGAGCAGCTGGCCATCGCAAAGCGGAAAGCTGGTATCGGTCCGGAGGAACCGGTGACGCTGGAACGGTTTGAAGTGGTCAGGTACTTTTAGAACGAAACGGAAGGCGGAAGGCAGCGGGGAGGGAGTGGTGTGATGACAGAGCGGGAAGCCCCTTATTACCAAGTATTACCCGACGGCAGAGTCCTTTGCACCCTTTGTCCTCAGGCTTGCCGTTTGCGGGAAGGGGAGAGCGGCCGCTGCCGGGGCCGGGTTGCCCGTGGGGAAAAGCTGTATGCGGTGAATTACGGCCGGATCTCCGCGTTGGCGCTGGACCCAATCGAGAAAAAGCCGCTTTACCACTTTCACCCGGGAAGCCTCATCTTGTCGGTGGGTACGGTCGGGTGTAACCTGCGTTGTCAATTCTGCCAAAACTGGCGGATTGCCCATGAAGAGGCGGCTACGGAGTTGATCGCTCCGGAACAACTGGTTGCCTTGGCGGAGGAGGCGAAGGGGAAAGGCAACATTGGTCTGGCTTACACCTATTCAGAACCACTGGTCTGGTTTGAATACATTTTCGATACGGCTCGTCTGGCGCGGCAACGTGGGCTGAAAAATGTCCTGGTGACCAACGGTTATATCAATCCTGATCCCTTAAAAGAATTGTTGCCCTATCTTGATGGGGTCAACCTTGATCTGAAAGGGCCGGATTCCTTTTACCAGAAGCATTGCGGGGGCCGGTTGGCGCCGGTCAAAAAAACCGCCGCACAGCTGGTTGGCCGGGTCCACCTGGAAGTAACCAGTCTGATCATTCCGGGGGAGAATGACAGCCCTGCTGCGATTAAGGATTTGGTTGATTTTGTGGCCAGTCTCGACCGGAAGCTTCCCCTTCATCTTTCCCGGTATTTTCCCCAGTACCGCCTGAACATTCCGCCGACCCCCCTCGCCACGCTGGAACAGATCTATCGTGCCGCCCGGGAAAAAATGGACTATGTCTACATCGGCAATATTGCCGATCCTAAGTATAGCGCGACGGATTGTCCCCGGTGCGGAACGGTGTTGGTGGAGAGGTTGTTTTCCGGGGTGCAACTTGATGGCATCAAGGACCGGTACTGTACCAATTGTGGAGAAGAGGTTGATCTTGTCTTATGATCCAAGTTTACACCGGTGATGGGAAAGGAAAAACTACGGCTGCGGTTGGCCTGGCGGTCCGTGCCCACGGACACGGCCTGCGCGTTGCCGTTTTTCAATTTTTAAAGACCGACCGGGATAACGGTGAAGCCCGGGTTCTGCGCCGGCTGGGGATTCTTTGCCGGCAGTATGGTTCGGGGCGTTGGCTGGTGGGCCGGGTGCCGGACCCGGAAGAACTGGCCCTGGCGGCGCAAGGATGGGCCGAGGTCGAACAGGCGGTCCGCAGCGGGTACCAGGTTGTGGTGGTCGATGAGATCAGCCATGCGGTGAACCTTGGCTTACTGTCCCTTGAACCAGTCCGGGCGTTGGCCTTAAACTTGCCGGCCGGTGTTGAACTGGTCTTGACCGGCCGGGCGATGCCGCCGGAACTGCTGGCCTTGGCTGACCTGGTCACCGAGATGCGGGCGGTGAAACACCCCTATGAACAGGGTATTGGTGCCCGCCGGGGGATAGAATACTAAGGCTATTATGACCAGCCATTACCAGCAGGAAATCGAGGCTTATAGCATAATATAGTAGTACAGATTACTTTTAGCAGCAACGGAGATTAAAGGAGTTTACGCCTAATGATCGGAAGAAAAAGAATCTCGTTCCTCTTTGCAATCCTTTTAACATTGACCAGTGGAACAGTAGTGACCGCCAAGGGAATCTTTGGTGGAACCGACTTTATCAATACACCGACCAATCGGGTTTTAGTCCCGGGCCGCTATACCTTAGGGGCCCATATTGACGAAAAGAGCCACGGCTGGATTCAGTTGGATTTTGGTTTGGCAACCGATTTTGAACTGGGGGCCGCTCTGGACCTGGGTCGGAATTATAACCAGTTTTCGGCCCGTTTTAAGTACCAGTTGATCCCCGAGACGAGGAATAACTTTGGTTTAGCTTTGGGAATACAGGATATTGGCCGAAACCAGTTTTCACCGTATGTGGTTCTCGGTCATATACTCGCCCCGTACGACCTCCGTTGGAACTTTGGCTTGGGCGGCGGGCAACTTGGTGGGATCTTTTTCGGGTTGAGTAAAGTCTTTAACCCGAATGAATTTCCCCAAGTGGTTTTAACCGGCGAATACGACGCCTCTGGTTTAAATTTAGGTGCTAAGATTCATTTAAATAAGGGTTTGTTGTTAAACGTTGGTGTTCTCGATATGGAGGACTTTGTGGTTGGCTTCACCCTTTCAAATTAGAATCAGGATCAACCCAAGACGGTTAAATTTGTAAAACTAAGCCCCGGGGACGGGGCTTTTTTATTCTTGATTAAAACAGAAGTTGTGACGGTGGTCGGGGCATAGTATACCAAATTGGTGTTATCGTTTTTTTAAGGTAAACATCTTCCTTGGTGACCAGAGATAAGTGAATAAAGGGATAAAAGGCTATTGATTATGAAACCCAAAAATGCTATTCTCATTATATAGGCTCAAACGTTTGCATTAAGGGTGGTTGCATTGCGGGTAACGATTAACGACATTGCAAAAAAGGCTAAAGTTTCGGCGTCGACGGTTTCGCGGGTAATTGCGGACAGTCCGCGGATTAGTGCGGCGACCAAAGAGAAAGTACTCAAGATCATGAAGGAGATGAACTACCATCCGAACATGATCGCCCGGTCGCTGGTGAATCGATCGACCCGCATTATCGGCGTGGTGCTGCCCGGTTTAGCGGAACAATCCTTTCAACATCCTTTTTTCCCCGAACTACTGGCTGGGATTGGTTCGAGCGCGAATCAAAAGGGGTACAAAATATTGCTGGCCAACGTAGACACGGTTGATGAAGAGCAACAGATGGTTAAGGAGTTGACTTATGGTGGCATCACCGAAGGAATCATCCTTTTGACCTCACGTGACCAGAGTCCCACCGTGGAACAGTTGGTGAAGATCGGATTCCCCTTTGTGGTGATTGGCCGGACGGACAATCCTTGTGTCAATTGGGTTGATAATGATAACTTTTTGATCGGCTACCAATTGGCGGAACATTTTATTCAACAGGGCCACCGGAGAATCGCTTTTCTCGGTTATTCCCCCGGTTATATGGTTACAAGGGACCGGATGCATGGTTACAAAAAGGCCCTTGAAGACCATCAGCTCCCTTTTGACCAGGAGATGGTCGTGGAGAGCCAATTCATCTCTGGCCAGGGCTATGATCTAATGAAACTGCTCCTTGCCCGAAAACCGAGGCCGACGGCGGTGATTGCCTGTGATGATTTGTTGGCCTTTGGGGCGATTAAGGCCATCCAAGAAGCCGGGTTACAGGTACCGGATGATATCGGCGTGGCGGGAATTAACAATGTACCTTTGGCTGATTACTATAACCCGCCTCTTACGTCCGTAAAGATTAATGCTTTTTCGCTTGGTACGAAAGCCTTTGAAATGCTTTGCACGGTTCTGAACAGCAATGTTCAGAGTTATAACCGGGCGATTATCCCCGCGGAATTGGTGGTCCGTAGTTCCAGTCGGCGGGAAAAAGGTTAAAAAAATGCCACCCAATGAGGTGAAGGCGATGTTGAAGGAAGCAATCCACCACCAACCTTTTCCTCCTTATCTTTACGGGCTTGACGAAAGAAAGATAGCGGTGCGTCTAAGGGCCAAAAAGGGCGACCTTCAGGAGTGCCTTTTTTTCTACGGTGACCGTTATGCGCCCGTCAATCCGGTACCCATGCACCAGCGGCCAATGACCAAAGTTGCTTCCGACCTTCTTTTTGACTACTTTGAAGTGGAATTGTCTGTGGAATATACACGGCTCTGCTATTGTTTCTGGCTTTCCGATGGCGTGGAAAGCTGCTATTATTATGGTAATAACTTTTATTCCACCTTGCCGGAGGACCGGAACCAGTATTTTATCCTTCCTTTTCTGCGGCGGGAAGAGATCTATCGGCCGCCGGCCTGGGCTGAAGAGGCGGTTATCTACCAGATCTTCCCCGACAGTTTTGCCACCGGACGACAGGAGTTCATTCCGGATCCGAAGGTTTTTCCCAACCATACCGGGGGTGTGAGCCAGGCCCAATACGGCGGGGATTTGCCGGGGATCATCGCCAACCTTCCTTACCTGGCGGATTTAGGGATCAACTGTCTTTATTTGACTCCGATCTTTACCGCTACTTCCTACCATAAATATGATCCTGCCGATTATTTCACCATTGATCCCTGCTTTGGTGATGCCGAGACTTTGAAAGAATTGGTGCGAAAGGCCCACGAACGGGGGATCAAAGTCATCCTTGATGGGGTCTTTAACCACTGTGGACCCTACTTTTTTGCTTTTCAGGATGTGCTGACGAGGGGAGAAAAATCCCCCTACCGGAACTGGTTTTACCGGCTGAACTTTCCCGTTGCTTATGGGGATCCGCCCAATTATGAGGCCTTTGCTTATGTCAAAACCATGCCCAAACTGAACACCGGTGATCCGGCTGTCCGCCAGTACCTCATTGACGTGGGAACTTACTGGATCAAAGAAGCGGATATCGACGGTTGGCGGTTGGATGTGGCCAATGAGGTTGACCACTACTTTTGGCAGAGTTTTCGGCGTGCGGTGAAAGCCGTGAAACCGGAGGCCTTTTTGATCGGTGAAATCTGGGGTGATGCCGAGCCCTGGCTGCGCGGGGATGAATTCGATTCGACAATGAATTATCGCTTTGCCGGTCTTTGCCGGGAGTTTTTTGCCGAGAAAACAATCGGGGTCAGTGAGTTTGACGCCCGTTTTCACCAATTACTCATGCGCTATATGCGGCCGATCACCAATCTGCAAATGAACCTCTTAGACAGCCATGATGTACCGCGTTTTCTCTCTTGGTGCCGGGGTGACCTCCGCCGTTACCAGTTGGCGGTGTTATTTCAAATGACGGCACCGGGGATTCCATCAATTTTCTATGGTGATGAAGCCGGTTTGACCGGTTTTACGGAAAAGGATTACCGCCAGCCGATGCGCTGGGACCGGGTGGACAGTCCTTTGACCGACTATTACCGAAGAGTAATCGGCCTTCGTCGCCGTTTATCGGCCCTGCAGAACGGCACTTACCGCCGCTTTCTTCTGGATGAAGCCAAGAATGTGTATGGTTTTATCCGGGAAAATTCCACCGAGAAGGTTTATGTTCTCCTGAATAATAGCGGGGAAACGCAGACCGTCCGGTTTCCAGCGGCCACCGGGAAAAAAATGACCGATCTCCTCCATGACCGGGAATACCTTCCGGACGGATCGGTGGTGCAGATTAAATTACCCCCGGTAAGTGGTGCTGTTCTCTTATGATCTGCTCCGTCCCGGGCTGTTTCTTCTTAATCCCCTCTTCTTCCCATTGACAACCCCCTCTTATTAACGAATTACTATTGAGTTACGAAATGGTTGACACCCTTCCTAATTTAGGTTATACTTTTATTGCTAACGTTTGCACAAAAAGGCCTAAAATTCCACCTGGAACGGAAGAAGAAACCAAACCCAGACACTACGTTCAAGGACCGGCAAAAATCAAAAAACAAGGTAGAAAGGGGGTTATCTATTTTACAAAAAACGGCACTAAAAATATAAAAAGGAGGTTTTACAATGAAAAGGTTTGTACTATTACTGCTTTGTCTGTTGGTTTTAGGGGGGACAATCGTTCCGGCCTATGCTTCTGAAGAAGGGAAGTTATTAATCTGGGCCGACGATACCCGTGCCGGAGTAATGCGGGAACTTGCCAGGGAATTCACCGGTAAGTATAAAGTACCGGTTGAAGTCCAAGAACTGAATTTTGGCGATATCCGGGATCAATTGAGTGTGGCGGGTCCGGCCGGGAAAGGCCCCGATATTTTGATTGGGCCCCATGACTGGTTGGGACAACTGATCGTCAACGGGTTAATCGAGCCTATTGATCTGGGGACAAAGGCAAAAGACTTTACCCCGGTGGCCATCAATGCTTTTTCCTGGGGTAACGAGCTTTATGGTGTGCCGTATGCCATTGAATCGATCGGTTTAATCTACAACAAAAAGCTTGTCTCGCGCCCACCCCAGACTTGGGAGGAATTACGGACCGTAGGGAAAAAAATAGCCGACCGGGCCGCGCAAAGATGGGGTTTTGTTATTCCTCACCCCGATCCCTATCACGAATTTCCAATCATGAGCGCCGGTGGCGGATACGTCTTTGGACAAAACCCGGACGGTACGTTGAACCCGAATGATATCGGCCTGAACAATAAGGGTGGCGTCCGCGGTCTGCAGCTGTTAAAAGCCTTGATTGATGACGGCATTATGCCGCTGGGAGTGGATAGTAATGCCGCCACTACCCTCTTTAAAGAGGGTAAAGTTGGGATGATTATTGCGGGGCCATGGGTATTGGAAGACGTCCGGAAGGCCGGTATTGATTATGGCATTGCGAAGATCCCCTTAATTGACGGTCAGCGCCCACGCCCCTTTGTTGGGGTTCAAGGCTTTATGATTAGCGCCTTCAGTAAGAACAAAATGCTTGCCAAAGCGTTCCTCGATGAATACGTGATTACGAAAGAAACAATGCTGGCGCTCTTTGAGAAGGGGGACCGGCCGCCGGTTTATATCCCGGCCTTGAATACGGTTACGGATCACGATGCGAAGGCCTTCTATGAGATCGCCAGTGAAGGGATACCGATGCCAAGTATTCCCGAGATGAACAGTGTCTGGACCGCCTGGTCCAACGCGATTGAATTGATTTTTAACGGGAAATTGCCACCGCAACAAGCCCTGGATGAAGCGGTTGTCCAGATCCGTATTGCGATCGAACAGAGTAAAAAGTAAATAAATCTGTGCTGATGGTGTCGGCTGGGGCCGACACCATCAATCATTAATGATCGGTTGGAGCTGTGCGATAATTAAGGATGAAGATGCATCGCGCATGGGGGGTGAATACAGGTGGCTAACTTATCAACACCACACCGGGGCAGTTTGGAGCAGAAGCGGTTCGGCAGTTTAGGCCAGATGGTCAAGATTATCCTCCTGGGTCTGGTTAATGCGCTCGCTTTTTGGGCGGCGGTGGTTCTCTTTACCCAGCAGCATTATTGGATGCTGGTCCTTTTAATTTGTGGGGTTGCGGCCATCGATTTTATTTATCTTTCCGAACGAGTCTATCCATTACGGTTTATTTTGCCCGGAACTATTTTTCTCCTTATGATGGTCGTTTACCCAATGATTTATACGGTTTATGTTTCTTTTACCAACTATGGCACCGGTCACTTGCTCTCGAAAGAGATGGTGATCGCCCAGTATACCAACAGGGAAATGCAAAGGAAGGATCTACCGACCTACCGGGCGGAAGCTTTTAAGAATCCGGCCGGGGAGTTTGCTTTTCTGCTTGTGGAACCGGCCGGTGGTCAACTGGTGGCTGTTGATGGGAAAGTATTTCCTGTTGACGAATCACCGCTGACTCCCGTTGATACTGATGGTGATGGCAGTTATGAACGGTTGGGCGCTTATGAGCGGCAGAGTGTCCTTAGCATTTTTCCTCACCTTAGCCAGTTGCAAAAATTAACCTTTGAGCACGAGGGTTTGCGCTTAAAAATGAGCAGCCCCAATGAATTTGCCTACTTTACCCAGCGGTATCAGTATGATGCCGAGCGGGACCTTTTGCTTGATTTGGAGACCCAAACCGAATACTTTGCGGTGAACGGTAACTTTGTGGCAGCAAACGGTCAGAGCCTGGATGTGGGCTATAAAACTAATGTGGGCTGGCGTAACTTTCGTAACCTTTTTACCGACCGCCGTTACGCCGAACCCTTTCTCCGGGTTTTCCTTTGGACGGTGACTTTTGCCTTCCTCAGTGTGGTGGAGACATTTCTTCTGGGCATGCTCCTTGCCGTGCTCTTGAACGACTCCCGCCTAAGGTTTCGCGGGCTTTACCGGGCTTTACTGATTGTGCCCTACGCAATGCCCGCTTTTGTCACTTGCCTGATCTGGCGGGGCTTTTTCAGTACCGAGCTCGGCATTATTAACTCCGCCTTTCTGGTTCCACTCTTTGGGAAAGCCATTCCCTGGTTCCAGGACCCATTTTGGGCGAAGGTGGCCGTGTTAATTGTTAATCTTTGGTTGGGATTCCCCTATATGATGTTGATCTGTAGCGGGGCCATACAGAGTATTCCCCGGGATTTGTATGAGGCGGCTATGGTTGACGGGGCGACGGGTTGGAAAAGGTTCCGTTTGATTACCTTTCCCTTGCTGCTTGCGCAGATCACACCGCTCTTGATCTCCAGTTTTGCTTTTAACTTTAACAATTTGAACGTCATTTATCTTGTGACCAGAGGACGCCCGCCGATCCCCGGTTCGTTGACGCCGACGGGCGCCACCGATATTCTGATTAGTTATACTTACCGGATGGCCTTTGAAACCGGCTCCGGCGGTAATTACGGTTTGGCTGCGGCCGTATCCTTGCTCATCTTCATTCTGGTCAGCTTGATCACCATCTTCAACATAAAATCTGCGCGGATGTTTGAGGAGGTGCCGCAGTATGATTAAGGAAAAGAGGGAGACAATATTTCTTTGGTTGGATGATGCCGAGCGACAAAGGAAAAGACGGGAACGGGGAAGGTACTTACATCAACTATGGAAGCACCTTGTGCTCTGGGTTTGTATCCTTTTCGCCCTCTTTCCGGTAGTTTGGGTGATCTCGGCGGCCTTTGATCCGAGTAACAGTATTGCCGGTCAACGGTTGATCCCCCAAAACCCTTCCCTGGAAAATTTCCGCCAGTTGTTTAACCGGGAGGAGCAACCTTTTTTAACCTGGTTGTATAACTCTTATAAGGTGGCAACGATCAATTCCTTGCTGGTGGTGGTGGTTACCGCCCTCGCGGGCTACGCCTTTTCCCGGATGCGTTTTCAAGGACGGCGGGTGGGGTTGATTGCCATTATTTTGATTCAGATGTTTCCGCAGATGTTGATGATGGTCGCCATTTACCTGGCAGTTTTTTGGCTGGGGCAGTACGTTCCTTTTCTGGGGTTGGATACCCATGCGGGCTTAATCCTGGTCTATATGGGTGGAGCCATGGGGGCTAATGTCTGGTTGACGAAGAACTATTTTGACACCATCCCCCGCTCGCTGGAAGAATCGGCGATGCTGGACGGGGCAACACCTTTACAAATACTGGTTTATATCATTATCCCGTTGGCCGTACCCATTCTTGTTGTCGTGTTTTTCCTGCAGTTTATTGCAATTTATTCCGAGTTTATCCTTGCCCGGGTCTTGTTGACCAGCGAGCATAAACTCACCATGGCCGTTGGCCTGCAGAGTTTTATTGGTGACCAGTATGGGAAACGGTGGGGTGTTTTTTCCGCCGCTTCGTTAGTAAGTACGATTCCGGTGATGATCCTGTTCTGGCTGTTGCAAAAACAGTTGGTCGCCGGGTTGACCAGTGGTGCCGTTAAAAATTAGCAACATCTTGCTCGCAACAATGGAGGACCGATGAGTAATTTACGACAAATCATTGCTTTTCTGAACGCCCGGGAAGACAGAGGTGAACGTAACTATTATATCCCGGAAGCCTGGAACTATTTTGGTTATACCGACTACGAAAAAGATCCGGCCCGTCCTGGTGAGATCCGGGTCTGTCCGTATCATTTTTTTCGTTCTTGTTTTGAGGACCAAATCTTGGCCGAACGAAAAAACCATCTTTCCTGCAAGGTTTTGGCCGGGACCGCCGGTGCGGGGACCATCATCTACGGCATGTTACCGCGGGCTTTCACCGCGTGGCACCATGACAAGAGCAGCCGGCTTTACCCGGGAACCTTCCTGAAAGCCATGGCCTTACTTCCGTTTTTAAAAGGACTAGGGGTGGGAATCGTTTATCTTTTACCGGTCTTTACGACCGGTAGCAAATACGCCAAAGGGGAACTGGGGAGTCCGTACGCAATTAAAAATCATTACCGCCTGGCCCCCGAATTGCATGATCCCCTTCTGGACGGGGGGACGATCGGTCTGGAGGAGGAGTTTAAAGCTTTTATTGAAGCCTGTCATCTTTTAGGGATGAAGGTGATGGTGGACTTTGTCTTTCGCACCGTTGCCCGGGATCATGATTTAATCATGGACCATCCCGAGTGGTTTTACTGGATCGAATGTCCGGCAAAGACTGAGTTTGCCATGCCGGCGGTGGAAAAAATACCTTGTCTGACCTATCCCCGGGGTAAAGCCCTTCGTGCCTTGTATCGCAGCAACGGCATCCGGGCCCATCTTGAAAAATTTACGGATCCGCCGTCGGTGTTGGACCCCAAGGGCTGGGCGGAAATAAGAGCCCGGCAGCAAGCGACGGGGGAGAATATTTTGGCCTTGATCGAGAAGGCCTATGGGATCACGACCGTGCCCGGTTTTTCTAACATGTTAAACGATCCCCAACCGGCTTGGTTTGATGTTACGTACTTGAAGCTTTACTTTGATCTGCACAAGGAGGCCCGGCTCTGCCTTGGTAAGCCTGGTCCCCGGAAGGACATGGCCTTTCATGGTTATGCACCCTTTATCTTACAAGATGGAGCTTGTGCCAACTTATACCGGGGCACGAAACCAAACCAGGAACTATGGGCGTACTTAACCGGAATCATCCCCTATTATCAGAGGGTTTACGGGATTGATGGAGCCCGGATCGATATGGGGCATGCCTTGCCACCAGAGCTGCTCCGGAGGATGATTGCCGAGATTAAAGCGGTTGCCCCCGATTTCCTCCTGTGGTCGGAGGAGTTCAACCCGCGCAACGCTGCCGCCTTGAAACGAAAGGGGTTTCATTTTATCACCGGCAGTTTGTGGGCATTATATAAACACTGGATGGAAGGCGATTTTCTGGAAAGGGTAACCCAACATACACTCCACTCGGCCTTACCGGTGACGGCGGCATTGGAAACACCGGATACCCCGCGGTTCGCCTATTACCATCCGGACAAACGGGAGATTGAAATTTTAACGCTTTTAAACTACCTCTTGCCGAACACCATTCCTTTCCTCAATAACGGACTGGAGTTATTGGAACGTCAGCCCATGAATCTGGGTCTGGACAATACGGAGGAAGGCCGGTTTGTGCTCGAACCGGACGATCCGATGTACGGGAAACTAGCCTTTTTTGACAATTACTGTTTTCACTGGCGCAGCGAAGATTTTGCCTGGATGAGCGCATTATTGCGGAAAGCGAACCGCATCCGGACCCGTTTTTCCAGTGTGCTCCGGGATCAGCGGAACTTATTGCGGTTTTCCACCCGGCGCAAACAGAAAAAACTGATCGGTCTAGGGTATTATTCCGCGGAAAAAAAACGAGGGTTTATCTTCCTGGCTAACATCGATCTTCAGAATGAGCAGGAAATCCAGTGGAAAAAGGTGTTGCCCCGACCGTTTAGGACGGGACGGAAAGTCCGGTTCTTTTATCCGGAGGGAGAACAGACCAGAGTGATCGGGTCGTTGTCGGAAAAATATAAGCTCGGACCAGGGGAAGTAATCATCTTGGAAACCGGAGAAGAGGAGGTTTTATGATGAAAAAAAAGCAGAATACCCTTCCCACTGTGGCCTATTTTTGCATGGAATTTGGGTTACATGAAAGTTTCCCCATTTATTCGGGGGGCCTCGGTATTCTAGCCGGTGATATTCTGAAAGAAGCCAAAGCCAGCGGGTTGCCCATGGTCGGGGTCGGTATTTTATGGCGACAGGGCTATACCACCCAGCGGATCGATGACAAGGGCTACCCGTATGATTCCTACTATGAGCAACGCTATGATTTTCTGGAAGACACCGGCGTGACGGTAAAAGTCCGGATTCGCGGGCGCCAGGTCAAATGTAAGGTTTGGCAATGTACCCAGTTTGACCATGTTCCGCTCTACCTTCTGGATGCAAACCTGCCGGAGAATGCCGACCGGTTGATCACCGGTCAGTTGTACGGGTGGTTTGCGGAAGAACGGATTGCCCAGGAGATGATCCTGGGGATTGCCGGGTACCGGGCGCTTAAGGCTTTAAAGATCCCGGTGGATATCTACCATTTTAACGACAGCCATCCGATTTTTGCCGGAACCGAAATCATCCGGGAGCTCATGGATGATCAGGGCTTGAGTTTTGAAGAAGCCTGGCAAAAGGCCCGGGAAAAAATCGTGTTTACCACCCACACTCCCGTTAAAGCCGGTAATGAGGAGCATGATCATGAGTTGTTAAGCTATATGGGGGCATACAACGGGTTAACTTATGGGCAAATGCTTCGGTTGGGCGGAGAACCATTCTCCATGACCGTCGCCGGATTAAGACTGGCGAAAAAAGCAAACGCCGTCTCGCAGTTGCACGGGAAAACCGCCCGCCGGATGTGGGGGGATGTTACCGGGACGGCCGAAATTATTGCCATTACCAACGGGGTTTTCCCAGGGGCCTGGCAGGATCCGGAGATCGCCAAGGCCTACGCCCGGGGCGATGATCTCTGGGCCCCGCACCAACAGGCGAAACGGGAACTGTTCGCGGAGATTTACCGGCGAAACGGTGTGCAGTTGGACGAATCGGTTTTGACCATTGGGTTTGCCCGCCGCGCCGCACCTTATAAACGGGGGAATCTCATCTTCAGCAAACCGGAGGTGATTGGGGAATACCTGGAAAACCGGAAACTGCAGATTATTCTGTCCGGTAAGGCCCACCCAAATGACCTGACGGGTAAAGACATCGTGGCTGAAATGTACCGGATGTCGAAACAGTATCCCCAAAGCGTCGTCTTCATCGAAGACTATGACATCAAGGTCGGGCAGCTGCTGACCAGAGGGTGCGACGTCTGGTTGAACAACCCGCGGCGCCCCCAGGAAGCCAGTGGGACTTCGGGGATGAAAGCTGCAATGAACGGGGTTTTGAACTTCAGTGTTCTTGACGGCTGGTGGCCGGAAGGTTGTCGTCACGGGGTCAACGGCTGGCAGATCGGGGATGGTTACGAGGGGAAGGATCAGGACGTGAAAGACCGGGATTCACTCTATAAAGTTCTTAAGTCCGAGGTTATCCCCACTTACTACCAGCGGCGGGAGAAATGGATCGAGATGATGCGGGCTTCAATCGACATGTCCCACCGGCAGTTTTCCACCGCCCGGATGTTGAAGGAGTATTATGAGAAGTTATACTGCTAATGGGCGATGCTGATTTTCCATGTAAACTTATTAGCTGTTCCCATATAGGGAGCAGCTTTTTTATATTTATACCCAAACCGGTGGTTTTTTGGGACGCTTCTGTGACCTTAGATGGGCAATGGAAATCAAATACCGACCATCTTGGTAGTACAGTACTGGTTACGGATGAGAACGGCGATACCGTCTGGTCATCGGAGTATACCCCCTTTGGTCAGATTACCATGGAAGAAGGGATTCTCACTAAAGCAGCGAAGTTTACCGGGAAAGATCTGGATAAGGATACGGGGTTGTATTACTTTAACGCTAGGTGGTATGACAGTGAGATAGGGCGGTTTATATCCGAGGATCCGGCGGCGGATCCGAATAATCCGAATTTGTATACGTATTGTCGGAATAATCCTTTAAAGCTTATTGATCCTTCAGGGATGAAAGCAGATGAGATTGGGGAACGACAGCTGAAATTAGACGATTTTACATTCGATATACCAGAAGTAACAACAACCATAGAAGTAGATTACTCAAAATTGAGTGATGAAGAGTTAAGGATTGAATTAATTAATTTGTTTATGAAAGAAGATGAATTGAATCAAAGGTTAGCACATATTTGCGGAAATATAAGGGCATATAGCAATGAAGAGTTAGAAAAATTCAGAATAGATTTTGAGAAACATCAAGAAAAATTTAGAAAAATAAATCAAGAAATGAATAAAAGATCTGAATTAATAAGAGTTGATATTAAAAGGAATGATTTTGGTGAGTCAAAATCGGTTTATATAGGAAAATATCTTACCATAGAGGTTGGTGCATTAGAAGGACAAAAGCCAGGGTTCTCTATTGAGGAGGAAGGTAATATAAATATAAGTTTAATTGATATAAATACTGCAAGGGTTAGTTTTGATGTACATAATGCCAATCGAAGCAGTGGATTAAGACTAGACGTTGATTTAGGAAAAGGTATTTTTGAGTTCGGTGCTAACAAGAACTTCGTGTTTAAGTTTTACGCAGAAGCAGATATAATTAGAGTAACAGGATCTAGATATTACATAGTTGATAATAAGATTATGAGTTTAAATATACATGCAGAAACAGGAGCCTTTGGTGGGGGGTTTGAATTTGGTGTATTTGGCAAGTAGAAAATCTAGCATTCGGCAAATAATTTTTCTAGCACCCTCATTTCCATAATTAGCAATTAATGGTAGAGTGTTTCAGCCGGTAACTGGTGCCCGTAAAAACCAGCAAATGG
>JAAYHQ010000060.1 GCA_012727425.1 Bacillota bacterium | reverse complement strand
TTTCAATTCCTCATAGGTAGTCTAAAAACCTGGGGATCAAGGGAAAAATGAAACCAATATCGAAGTTTCAATTCCTCATAGGTAGTCTAAAAACCTTTCAATTCTCTCAATAGGGAAATAACGTTTTACCACGTTTCAATTCCTCATAGGTAGTCTAAAAACGATTCGGAAGTTGATTCCTTTTTAAAAACACCCGTGTTTCAATTCCTCATAGGTAGTCTAAAAACCCGTCTGAAATGCACTTTTTTCACCCAAAGCGCGCCGGTCAAGGACTACATCTCTGGGTATCCGGATGGCCGAAGCCGGGATAACCTTGGGGAAACGGGCATCTTAGCTTTGTTGTCGACCCCCCGGGGTTTTTGCATCACCGGGGGTCGACAACAATTTTACGCCATGAAAATTTGCTAATATTAACTTCGATTAAACATAACTATTTTCCTTTTTCGAAAAGACTTTTGCCTTGTTTGTGCCTAAAGGGGAGTCAGGACAGACAATTTCCGTTCGTCGGCAAAAAGCTTGGTGACTCTGGGCTCCGTCCGCGCCCTTTCCGGATGCTTGAACCCGAGGAGCGAATGAATCTGCTCCCAGATGATATTGAACTCCTGGGCCTCTGGAGAGCGGGGACGGGCCAGTTGATTGCTGATCACCGCTTTGATCCGGCCCGGATTGGCTTCAAAGACCACAATCCGGTCGCCGAGGATGATTGCTTCCTCGATGTTGTGGGTAACGAAGAGGATGGTAACCCCGGTCTCTTCCCAGATCCGGATCAACTCTTCCTGCAGGGTTAAACGGGTCATCGCGTCCAGGCTGCCAAAGGGTTCATCCATCAGTAGGATCCGGGGCCGGACGGAAAGGGCACGGGCGATCGCCACTCTCTGCTTCATTCCCCCGGACAACTGGTGAGGGTAGAAATCGGCAAAACCGGTCAGCCCGACCATTGCCAAGTAACTCCGGGCGATCTCCCGCCGCTCGGCCCGGGAAGTGGCCCTGGCAGTCACTTTGAGGGCAAACATAATGTTCTCCTGAACCGTAAGCCACGGAAAGAGTTGTTCGAAGCTTTGGAAGACCATCATCCGCTCCACCCCAGATCCGTTGATCTCCTGGCCATCCAGGATGATCCGGCCTTTGGTCGGTTTTTCAAAACCGGCGATGCAACGCAGCAAGGTAGATTTACCGCACCCCGACGGTCCGATTAGGTTGATGAATTCGCCGCTTTTTACGGTTAACTCGATCTGCGCCAGGACGTTTACACTTTTATTTCCAGCGTAAAAAGTCTTCTCCAGTTTGTCGATGACCAGTTCTTCGTGGTTTAACATCTTTCGCTCAACCCCTTATTCCGCGGTCATTCCCCAGCGTCTGACCGTGCGCAGTTCAATCTCTTCAAAGCACAGGCGTTCCACCAGCAAACCGATGAGGATAATGATGATCATGCCCCCGAAGACACTGGGGATCTCCATGAAAAAGCGTTTCTTGTAAATAAACCAGCCCAGACCACCCTCGCCCCCGGAGGCCCCAAAAACCATCTCCGCGGCAACCGAAGCCTGCCACGCGCGGGCCCAACCCACCCGGAGTCCGGTCAGGATGTAGGGGAAAGCCCCGGGCAGGAGGATGGAACGGACCAGAGGGATCCCTTTCAACCCCAGGTTGCGGCCGACTTCAATCTGGGTCGTAGGGACGGACCGCAGTCCTGTATGGAGATTGGCGATGAGCGGCCAGACCGAAGAGAACCAGATCACGGCCACAATCGACCGGGAGCCGGTCCCCAGCCAGAGAATGATGACCGGCAGGACCGCGATTCCGGGCAGCGGATGCAGCACGGCCATCAGGGCCTGCACCCAGTCGGAAAGAAGGGGGGAGAGCATGGCGCCCGTTACTACCAGGGCGGCGGTGACAACGGCGAGGCCCAGTCCCCACCCGATAATGTAAAGGGAAAAAACCACTCTTTGCAGAAGTTCACCGCTGTGCAAATCCGCCAGCATGTGGATAAAGACCTGGCTCATCTTGGGAAACAAGAGGGGAGGGAACCATCCGGTCCAGGCCAGTATCTCCCATCCGGCCAGCGCCCCAATGATAAACAGAACTTGGTTAAGGGTCTTTTTTCGCTGTAGGCCGTCCCTTGCTTTCACCTTCAGGGTCCCCCTTTACCGATCTTCTCGTCTTTGGTCGTCATCGACGTTGGACTGGCTCATTCGTGAAGCGCTGCAGATTCAACTCCAGACGCGCCACACCCAAACCCCAATTGCTTAATACTGGATCCGCTCGATCTCCGATAGTCCGCCGGCCCGGCTTCCGACAATCGCCAAGACATTATCGAAGGCGATCTCGGCCAAACTGGCCGGGGCCCGTTTGATATAGCCGGCCCGCGCCATAAACTCCCCAAACCCCATCAGACCATAAGGGGCGGAGGTGTAATTCATCCCTTCCCAATTCAGATACGCCAGTGTCCTCTCCGGCGTCAACCCAAATTCCGGTGCCAGAAGTTCGGCCGCCGCTTCCTTGTTGTTGTTGATCCAAGCCATCGCCTCGCCAATGGCGTTGACAAAACAGCTGTAAACCACCGGGCGGCGGTCATAGAAACGCTGCGTGGTCACACCGACGTTGAAGTTGAAGGGGTGCCCAAAAATCGCCACGTCATCAATGACCAAGTGGCATCCGGGTTGGGAGAGTTCTTCAAACAGGTAGGGAGGAGTAGTGAAATGGGCCTTAATCCCCTTCTTTGAAATCAAAGCAGCGGCGCCATCGGGATGAGCCATCGCGACAATGTTGTTGTCAAGTGCCGTGGGTGAACCCAGCTCTTTCTCGGCCGCCATGGCCAGGAGAATATGCTGGACACTGCCGGGGGAAGGCACGGCAATTTTATCTTCCGGCTTAAAATCCTTCAAACTTTTGATGTTTGGATCGTTGGTCACCAGCCCAATCGGTATAATCACAAAGCCGCAGGCGATCTTCCAATCACAGCCCTTATCCCAACCAATTAAGAACGGGGGAATACCCATAAAACCAACGTCCACCTCACCGGAGATCAAGGCTTCGCGCACGGCGCCGCCAGAACCATATTCCTTCCAAACCGGTTTGATCCCATACCGCTCAAAGATCCCCCGCGCCTTGGCCACCATCAACGGGGCGTAAACCAGACCAAACTGGCCGGCAATCTTGAGCTCTTCCCCCCGCACCCCTTGAATTGGCGGCACCAAAGCCCCACCGGCGATCAAAGTCAGACAGAGCAGAACCAGGACCTTTTTCCGCACCAAAACCCTTTTCCTCCTCTTTCGTATTCTGTACCCTACCCACACTAACGGGCAGCTATCATCGGGATAAAATATGAAAAAACCCGCCACAATGTGCGGGTTTTGTATACAAAGAAATATTTTCAATTTTCCGGGGAATTATCTATTTGCCAAAGGCCTCCCGGACCTTGCCGAAAAAGCCTTTATCCGGCTGGCCCACCTCTTCCCCAAAGGCTTCCGCCACTTGGTGGATGGCTTCCCGTTGGGCGGGAGTCAGCTTGGTCGGCACGTCAATGTGGACCCGGACCAACTGGTCGCCCCGGCCGCCCCCATTCAGATAAGGAACGCCTTTACCCCGGAGCCGGAACAGGGTTCCCGGTTGGGTTCCTTCCGGAATCTTCAAAGTCGCCGTTCCTTCCAGGGTGGGCACTTCAATGACGGTCCCTAAAGCCGCTTGGGCAAAACTGATCTTTTGTTCAATAACCAGATCATTCCCCGTCCGTTTAAAGAAGGGATGGGGTTTTACCGTAATGTAAACGTAAAGGTCACCCGGTGGTCCGCCACGCTCACCGGCTTCTCCTTCCCCGGCGACGCGAAGACGGTATCCCGAGTCCACACCGGCGGGGATGGTGATCTTAATCGTACGGACCTGGCGGACCCGCCCCCGGCCGACACAAGTCGGACAGGGGGTCTCAATGATTTTCCCTTCACCTTGACAACGGTCACAAGTGCGGACGGTGGAAAAGCGGCCGAACATGGTATTCTGCACCGAATGGACTTGCCCGCTGCCGTTGCAGACCGGACAGGTCTTGATGGGCGTCCCCGGTTTGGCCCGGTTGCCATGGCAAGTAGAGCAAATTTCCGTCCGGGGGACCTTGATGGTGGTCTCTTTGCCGAAGGCCGCATCCTCAAATTCGATCCTCAGATCGTAACGCAAATCCGCGCCCTTCTGCGGTCCGGTTCTTGGCCGCCGGCCACCGCTGCCAAAGAACATATCGAAAATGTCGCCAAAACCCTCAAAAGTGAAGTCACCGAAACCACCCGCCCCGGGACCGGCCCCAAAACCCGGGTCGGTTCCGGCGTGGCCGAACCGGTCGTACGCCGCCCGTTTCTGCGGATCACTCAGTACTTGGTAGGCTTCATTGATCTCTTTAAATTTCTCTTCCGCCTGCGGATCATCTTTATTGACATCGGGATGGTATTTTCGGGCCAATCGCCGGTAGGCTTTTTTAATCTCGTCCTCGCTGGCCCCACGTTCCACCCCCAGAACCTCATAATAATCTCTTTTCGCCATGGTTAACCACTCTTCCGCATTTTAATCCCATACCCCTTGGCCCTTTGTCTTTTATTTATCGTCCTTGACCTCGTAATCGGCATCAACGGTGGGACCTTCCTCCGTGGTTCCCGCCGATCCCGTCTGGCCCTGGGCCGTATCGGCCCCCGTCCCAGCGGCTTGGTGATAGATGGTGGCCGAAAGTTCATGGAGTTCCTTCTCCAGGTTCTCCTTTTTCTGCCGGATCAGGTCGTAGTCTTCACCGGCCAAGGCTTTGGTCAGTTCCTCTTTGGCCTGGTTGATCTTTTCAACCCGGTCAGCGGGGGCTTTATCGCCCAGATCTTTCAAAGTCTTGTCAACCGTATAGACCAAACTGTCGGCCTGGTTCTTCAACTCCACCTGCTCGCGCCGTTTTTTGTCTTCCTCGGCGTACTGCTCCGCCTCTTTCATCATCCGTTCGATCTGTTCTTGCGTCAAGCCACTTGACGAGGTAATCGTCACTTTCTGTTCCTTGCCGGTCCCCAAGTCCTTCGCGGAGACGTTGACGATGCCGTTGGCATCAATATCAAAGGTGACTTCAATCTGGGGAATCCCCCGCGGTGCCGGCGGGATCCCGTCCAGCCGGAACCGGCCTAAAGTCACGTTGTCCTTGGCAAATTCCCGTTCCCCTTGGAGCACATGGATGTCAACGGAGGTCTGATTATCAGCCGCCGTCGAAAAGATCTGCTTTTTCGTTGTGGGGATCGTGGTGTTCCGTTCAATGATCCGGGTGAAGATCCCCCCGAGGGTTTCAATCCCCAGCGAAAGCGGGGTAACGTCCAACAAGACAATGTCTTTGACTTCGCCGGCCAGGACCCCGGCCTGAATGGCCGCCCCGATGGCTACTACTTCATCGGGGTTGACGCCTTTAAACGGCTCTTTCCCCGCGAGCCGTTTTACCAGTTCCTGCACGGCCGGAATCCGGGTCGAACCGCCCACCAGAATGACCTTGTCAACTTCACCCGGTTTCAGGCCGGCGTCGGCCAGCGCCCGTCTTGTCGGTTCGGCGGTGGCCTCGACCAAATCGGCCGTCAGCTCTTCAAACTTGGCCCGGGTGAGGTTCATATCAAGGTGCACCGGTTGGCCGTCAACGGCCGTAATGAACGGCAAGTTAATATTGGTGGTCAACACCCCGGAAAGCTCAATCTTGGCTTTCTCGGCCGCTTCCTTCAGCCGCTGCATGGCCATGCGGTCTTTGGAAAGGTCAATCCCATGCTCGGCCCGGAAGTTGTCAATCATCCATTTCACAATCCGCTCGTCAAAATCATCCCCGCCCAGCCGGTTATTACCGCTGGTTGCTTTCACTTCAAAGACCCCGTCGCCCAGTTCCAGAATGGAAACGTCAAAGGTCCCGCCCCCCAGGTCAAAGACGAGCACCGTATGGGCGTCGGATTTATCCAAACCATAGGCCAGGGCCGCCGCGGTCGGTTCGTTGATAATCCGCAGCACTTCCAGCCCGGCAATAGTCCCGGCGTCTTTCGTCGCTTGCCGTTGGGCGTCGGTAAAGTAGGCCGGAACGGTAATTACCGCTTTATCCACTTTTTCCCCGAGATACGCTTCAGCATCGGTCTTAATTTTCCGTAAAATCATCGCCGAAATCTCCGGCGGGGTATACTCCTTGTCATCAATCTTCACTTTGTAATTGGTGCCCATATGCCGTTTGATGGAGAGCACCGTCCGCTCGGGGTTGGCCACCGCCTGCCGTTTGGCAATCTGGCCAACGAGCCGCTCCCCGTTTTTCGAGAAACCGACCACCGAAGGAATGGTCCGACCGCCTTCGGCACTTGGAATAATCACTGGTTCGCCGCCTTCCATCACCGCGGCACAGGAGTTCGTAGTACCAAGGTCAATCCCAATCACTTTTCCCATCTACTTTTTACCTCCTACCCTCATCAAAACTTAAAAAAACCATCTATAAACTTAATATATCTGTCTTGTTGATCTATTCTTTCTCATTCCCGTCGGCTGATTCCGGAGCCGCCGCCACCTTGACCAGGCTCGGGCGGATCGTTTTCTCCCCGAAAAGGTATCCTTTTTTGATCTCTTCCAAAATGGTGTTTTCCGGTTGCTCCGATGGCTCCCTTAACAATGCTTCGTGGAGATTCGGGTCAAACATCTCGCCGACAGCGGGAATGGGCTTCAAGCCTGTCTTGTACAGAATCTCCAAGAACTGACGGAAGATCATCTCCACCCCGGAGCGCCACGTGTCCGGCTCCCCGCTGGCCGTCAGGGCCCGTTCCAGGTTATCCAGGACCGGCAGGATCTGCACCAGCAACTCTTCTTTCCCGTTATCCGCGGCCTGACTCAACTCCTGCCGGGTACGCCGCCTATAATTGTCAAAATCGGCGCGTAATCGCCGATAACTCTGGAGATACTCTTCGTTCTCGCGTTCAAGCTCCGCAATCTTTCTATGTAGGGCTTCGATCTCCGCCCGCACAGCGTCGGCCTGAACCTCAGTTTGGTCTCCGGTCTGCGCGCCGGCCGGGTCAGCGGCCTGGTCGGCAGCTTGGCCGGCAGTCTGGTCACCGGCTTGCCCGACACCATCCGCCGGCGTCTCCTGGGGCGGCGTCGCCGCCGTCTCTTCCGTTGTTTCCTGCGTTGGCGCTTGGTTTTGCTTCAAATCAACAGCCGGATCTATTTCAACGTTGTTTTCCTTTACCAACCCTTAACCACCTCCGTAATATGAAAAAAAGAAAAGAGAAAAAGCCCCGCGGCGCCTTTTACGACTTGGACAAAAATTCACTCAGGCTTTGGGCAATGAATTCCACCACCGAGACAACATGGGCATAATCCATACGGGTCGGACCCAAGACCCCGATGGTCCCGACCACCCGCCCGCCGATTTCGTAGTTGGCCGTAATAATACTGCATTCATGGACGGCCTCTTCCGGGTTCTCCTCTCCAATGGAGATCCGGAGGCCCGGACGGCGCGAAGCAAGCAGCCGGTGTAACCGTTCTTCCTCCTCCAACAGCTCCATTAGTAGTTTAAACTTTTCCAGCTCTTTAAACTCGGGATGCTCTAAAATGTTAATAATGCCATCAAGATAGACCCGTTCCCGCTCGCGGGTGTCCAAGGTGCTCAAAAGAAGGGTGATCGCCTGTTGGAAGGAACTGTCCTCCGTTTTAATCTCCTCTTTTAATTCATTCAAAACCGACGATTTGAGGCTGGCAAAAGGCCGTCCCCGTAGTTTTTTGTTCAAAATATAAGAAACCCGGTCCAGATTGGCTTGGCTGATCGGACAATCAATGGCGATCACTTTCTTTTCCACAATTCCCATATCCGTGACGATCAAAACAAGAATATCCGTGGCACTTAACGGAACCAACTGGACATGTTTGAAGATTGATGGTTGTAAAGTCGGGCCCAACATCAGGGAGGGATAACGGGTCAACTGCGCGAGGATCTTCACGGTTTGTTGCAGAATCGTATCCAACTGCCGGGAACGGTCTTCGAAGTATAACCGGATTAGTCCTTGTTCTTCCTCATTTAAAGTCTGTTGTTGCATCAACACGTCCACATAATAGCGGTAACCCTGCTGGGAAGGGATCCGGCCCGCTGAGACGTGAGGTTGCTTCAGATACCCGCTTTCCTCCAGATCCGCCATCTCATTCCGGATCGTCGCGGGACTTAACCCCAGATTATACTTGCGGGCAATGGTTCTGGACCCCACTGGTTCCGCTGATTCTATATAGTCATCAGTAACGACCTTTAAAATTAACTCCTTTCTCGGATCCAGCGGCCTGTGGCTCATGGTTGCTCACCTTCTATGCACATCGTCCTACCCTTCAATGCAACGCTACTCCGCTGTTGGTGTTGTTAGCACTCCCGAAAGGCGAGTGCTAATCTACCTAAAAAAATATCACCATCCCCGCCCTTTGTCAAGGGCAAAGAGGTTAAAGCTTTGACCCCGCCGCAAATTCGCCGCCGTTCACAATAAAGGCGACAAAAGTTGGGTCAACACCTGATTGCTGACGAGCATGCCCCGGGGCGTCAGGCGGTAGGTACCGGCTTCTTGCTGGAGAAACCCCCCGGAGAGCAGGGGCCCGACCCGGTCACCCAAAACCGTGGCCAAGGAGACCCCCCAGCGCTCCGCAAAGGCTTCCGGGTCGGGCCCGGCGGTAAGGCGAAACCCCAACATCAGCATCTCCGCCATCTCTTGCTTGGGCGTGAGGGTTTCCGCCAGGGCCGTCGGCGCCGTCCCGGCGTCCACCGCGGCAAGATACGCGTCTAGGTCACTTAGGTTGACCCAGCGGTGACCGGCCACCGTGGAGGCCGCCGCCAAGCCCAGCCCCAGATAATCCTGGTATCGCCAGTAGATCAGGTTATGCCGGCACCGGTAATCGCAGCGGCCGGTTTCACCGGCCCGGGGACGACGGGCAAAGTTGGCGATCTCGTATTGTTCGTAGCCGGCCGCCGGCAGGAACCGGGTGGCGGCCAGGAACATGGCGCTCACCTCATCTTCGGAAGGCAAACGCACCCTCCCTTCCCGCACCATGGTATCGAGGGGCGTTCCGGCCTCGACTTGTAACCCGTAGCAGGAAAGGTGATCGGGCCGCAAGGACACGGCCCAACGGAGGGTTTGTTGCCAATCGGCGGGGGTCTCCCCCGGCAAGCCATAAATCAGATCCAGATTGATATTGGTAAACCCCGCTTGTCGCGCCAGGGCTACCGTTCGTTCCACGTCGGCGACGGTGTGCCGCCGGCCGATAATTTCTAAAAAACGGTCGTGCCCCGATTGGGCCCCCAAACTCAGCCGGTTGACCCCACCCGCCCGCAGCTGGGCCAGGCCCGGACCGTCCACCGTTTCCGGATTGGCCTCAACGGTCACTTCGGCCTGTGGTTGGACCGGGGCCACTGTCCTGATCGTGGCCAGTAAATCCAGCAGAGCGCTTGGGGGAAGAATGGTCGGTGTCCCGCCGCCAATATAAATGGTGGCCACCTGCCACCGGGGGTTCCAGCGCTGCCGCAACTCCTGTTTTAACGCCGCCAGGTACCGGTGGTGGTCCCCCGTCCGCCCGGGATAAGAGCAAAAATCACAGTAGAGACACTTTCGGCGGCAAAAGGGGATATGGAGATACAGGCCCATCGGTTTCAAAGGTTTTGCCTCCTCAGACCAGCCCGGCTGCCAACAGTAATTGTTTGCCTTCGCCCTTGTTTTATGGTATTTTAGCTTTGAAAGAATAAATCTCCGGCCACCATATTTTTTATCTGGCAACCACCAGGGCATTTGCAACAATCCGCAAAGGGGATGGTTTTCTTGTTTCTGACCCTCTGTTTTATTTTTTTCGCCCGGATGACGGATGTCTGCTTAGGCACCATCCGGATCCTCTTTCTCACCCGGGGGAAACGTTTCCACGCTGCTCTCCTCGGCTTTTTTGAAGTTTCAATCAACATCACCGCCCTCAGCCAGGTGGTCGGAAATCTGGACAGCCCTTGGAAGCTTCTCGTCTACGCCCTCGGGTTCTCCTGCGGCAACATTGTCGGCGGGTTTTTGGAGGAAAAATTGGCTGTTGGTTACACCATGGTCGAACTGGTCCCGAAGGACCACACCCCGGAACTGATCGCCGCCCTCCGGAACGAGAACTTTGGCGTCACCGTCCTTGAAGGAAAGGGGCGGACCGGACCTCGGCATCTCCTGACGATTATCCTCCGCCGCCGGGATCTGCCCCGGCTCCGGGCGGTGATTGACCAGATTGAACCCGATGTCTTCTACACCGAACTGGATGCCCGCTTGATTAGAGGAGGCTATTTCCGGGGGATGGACAAGAAGTAGGGCAAGGTGGGGTAAAGCGGGAGCGGGCCGTCCGTCAGCAATTAGTCATCGATCTTCAAAACGGCAAAAAAGGCCTCCTGGGGCACCTCCACCGAACCCAACTGTTTCATGCGTTTCTTCCCTTCCTTTTGCTTCTCCAAAAGTTTCCGTTTCCGCGTCACATCTCCGCCGTAACACTTGGCCAAGACGTCCTTGCGTAAAGCCCGCACGGTTTCGCGGGCGATTACTTTATTATTCACCACCGCTTGAATCGGAACTTCAAACAGTTGGCGCGGGATCAACTCTTTAAGTTTCCGGGCCAACTGCCGCCCGTAGTGGTAGGCTTTGTCCTTATGCACAATCGCCGAGAGCGCATCCACCGGCTTCCCGTTTAACAGGATATCCAACCGCACCAGGTCCGACGCCCGGTACCCCAGATAATCATAGTCAAAAGAGGCGTATCCTTTCGACCGCGACTTCAATTTATCGTAGAAGTCAACCAGGATCTCCGCCAGGGGCAGCTCGTAATGGAGAAGAACCCGATCGGTCGTCAGGTACTCCATTGCTTTGTAGATACCCCGTTTTTCTTGGCACAGTTCCATAATCGGGCCCACAAAATCATGGGGCAGAATGATGTTGGCTTTAACAAAAGGCTCCTCCAGGTGCTTAATAACACCATAGTCGGGCAGTTCCGACGGGTTGCGGACCTCCTTGGTCTCGCCGTTGGTCTTATGGACGACATAGACCACACTGGGGGCGGTGGCAATCAGGTCCAGATTATACTCGCGTTCCAGCCGTTCCTGGATAATCTCCATGTGGAGGAGGCCAAGGAAACCGCAGCGGAAACCGAAACCAAGCGCCGTCGAAGTCTCCGGTTCGAAGGTCAGTGCCGCGTCGTTCAGCTGTAACCGCTCCAGAGCGTCCCGCAGATCGCCGTAGTCGACGTTATCCACCGGGTATAAGCCGCAGTAAACCATGGGCTTCGCCGGACGGTAACCGGGGAGGGGGGTCGCGGCCGGATGCTCAACCGTGGTGATCGTGTCGCCGACTTGAGTATCGCCCACGTTTTTGATACTGGCGGCCAAAAAACCGACCTCACCACTTTCCAACTGGTCCACCGGTGTCATCTCCGGGGCAAAGATCCCCAGCTCCGTAACTTCGAATTCTTTTCCGGTCGCCATCATCCGGATCCGGTCGCCAACGCGGATCCGGCCACTGAACATCCGGATATAGGCAATCACTCCCTTGTAGGAGTCATACTGGGAGTCAAAGATCAAGGCCTGGGTCGGTTCATCCGTGGCGCCTTTCGGGGCCGGGATCCGTTGGACAATGGCTTCTAAAAGCGCGCTGACGCCTTGACCGGTTTTGGCGCTGGCTAAGATGGTTTCTTCCGCTTTGTAGCCAAAGACCTCCTCGATCTGCTTTAAGATCCGCTCCGGGTCGGCGCTGGGCAAGTCCACTTTGTTAATGACCGGAATGATCTCCAGATCATTTTCCAAAGCTAAATAAAGGTTGGCGATGGTCTGCGCTTCCACCCCCTGGGTGGCATCCACCACTAAAAGCGCACCTTCGCAAGCGGCGAGCGAGCGGGACACTTCATAGGTAAAGTCCACATGGCCGGGGGTGTCGATCAGGTTGAGTAGGTACTGTTCACCGTCGGCCGCTTGGTAGTTCAGGCGGACCGCCCGGGCCTTAATGGTGATCCCGCGTTCCCGCTCTAGTTCCATGGAGTCTAAAACCTGTGCGGTCATCTCCCGCTCAGTCACGGCTCCCGTATACTCCAACAACCGGTCGGCCAAGGTGGATTTACCGTGGTCAATATGGGCAATAATACAGAAATTACGAATCCGGCTCTGGTCCACGGAGTTCCTCCTCTGCTGTAAAAAATTGACCCGAAGCACACTTCGGGTTACACTTCTTAATTTCGTAACGATTATAGCACTTTCCGCCTTCCGGCGCAAGGGACGCCCGGTTTCCCGGTTTTAAGATGGGTTTCCGGTATGTTATAATAATGTTAGTTTTAGGAAGGAGGCTGGTTCCTTGTCCGACAAATATACCTTAAAAACTGAGCTTAAACATGAATGGTATATCTTTCTGATGATCGCCGCCGTTTTCCTGCTGGGGGTCATGGTCTATCCAACCCTTCCGGAGCAGGTTGCCATCCACTGGAATCTGGAAGGCGAGCCGGATGACTACGGTAGCCGTTTCTACGGGGTCTTTGGACTGCCCTTGCTCACCCTCGGCATTTATCTGCTCCTTCTGTTCGTACCGGTGATCGATCCCCGCCGCCGGAACTACCCCCAGTTCGCCAAGGTTTACCGCTGGATTAAACTAGGGTTTGTCCTGTTCATGCTTGGCCTCCATCTGGCGACCCTGGCCTATAATTTGGGGTACAAAATTGCCCTCGACCGTCTCGTTTTCCCGGCCGTTGGCCTCCTCTTTGTCCTACTCGGCCGGGGAATGCCGCGGATTGCCCCCAACTATTTTGTGGGGATCCAGACCCCTTGGACGCTGGCCAACACGGAAGTATGGTCCAAAACCCACCGTTTCGGCGGTAAACTTTTCTTCTGGTCCGGGATCCTCCTCATCGGCAGTACGGTCCTGACCAGCCGGGTGCGTTTTTGGTTGCTGCTGGTGTTGACCATCGGTACCGCCCTGGCCACCGCCGTCTATTCCTACCTTTGCTTCCGCCAAACAGAGCGCGGCAAAGCTGAATGAGGTGACTTTATGGGCTCTCTACCCGCTAACCGCCGGATACCGGCGGGTTATGCGCTTCTCCTCAGCCTCTTGTTCCTGTTAATGTGGCCGCTCCCGGTCGCCGCTGCCGACCGGGAACCCTACCATTTTTGGCTGGGCGTCGGCATCCAAGGCGTCTACCCCGAGTTGGGTTGCAGCGCTGTCCTCAATCTGACCCCCCGTTCGGCGTTGCAAGGCTTGTTCGTCTATAATGATTATGCCGCCATCTGGGGCGGTAAGTACCTGTATCGTTTTCTCCGCCGGCCCACCCACAACCTGTATCTCTACGGACTGGCCGGACAATTCGCTTTTTACGACAACGCTTGGGAACTGGTTTCTTCCTCCGGGTTTGTCGGCGGTCTTGGCCTCGAATTCTCCGCCGGTAATTTTATCACCAATCTCAAGTATAATCTGGAGATCGGCTATTCCACCATTGGTTATTCCGGTGGGCCGCCGGGTCCCGGTTTGGTCTACGGGTGGGGGATTCATTTCTACCTCTTTTAGTTGGCCTCAAGTCCCCAGCCGGCGCTTGATCTCCTGGCCCACAATTACGCCGGAGATGGAGGCCTGCATCAAGCCACGCGTCACCCCCGCCCCGTCCCCGACGGCAAAGAGGCCGGGGATCTTGGTTTCCAAGTTGGCATTGAGTTGTAGCCGGGAAGAGTAGAATTTAACTTCCACCCCGTAAAGAAGCGTGTTCCGGGAATTTACTCCGGGGGCAATCGTATCTAACGCCTCAAGCATCTCCATGATCGCCAGCAGATGCCGGTAGGGGAAGACCAGGCTTAAATCGCCCGGCGTCGCTTCCTTCAGGGTGGGGATAACCAGCCCTTTGCGCAGGCGCTCCGGGGTCGAACGGCGCCCCATCTGTAGGTCACCCAGGCGCTGAACCAACACGCCCCCGCCCAGCAGGTTGGCGAGTCCGGCCACATACCGGCCGTAAGTGATCGGCTCTTTAAACGGTTCCGTAAAGTTCTTACTCACCAGCAGGGCAAAGTTGGTGTTGGCCGTTTTTTTATGGGCGTGGCTATGCCCGTTCACCGTCTGGACACCGTCATTGTTCTCCACCACCACTTCCCCGTAGGGGCACATGCAGAAGGTCCGGACCCGGTCTTCGAAGGTCCGGGAGTAGTAAATGAACTTACTCTCGTAAACGACAGAAGTCAACGGTTCCATAACTTCCGCGGGAACCTCCACGCGCACTCCAATGTCCACCGGATTGACCGTGGTCGGCAACCCCAGACGGCGGCCTTCCGCCACCAGCCATTCGGAGCCTTCCCGCCCGGGGCCGACGATAATATATTTAGCCCGGTATTCCTGACCGTTCTTTAAACGGACCCCGACGGCGACACCCTTCTCCACCAGCAGTTCCGTACAAGCGCTATTAAAAGCCACTTCAACGCCTTTCCGTTCCAGCTCCTCTTGCATCGCCTGCAGAACCGCCAAAGTCCGCCCGGAACCTAAATGCCGGATCCGGGAGGGGATCAGCCGCAAATCAGCCATTACTGCTTTTTTGGCAATGGCGGCGACTTTCTCCTCGTCATCGCCGTAGACGTGTTCCGGTGCGCCAAAGCGGAGGTAGATATCGTCCACATACCGGATCATCTTGTGGAGGCGTTCTTTGGAGATATATTCATCCAAAAAGCCGCCCACTTCCGTTGAGAGGGTCAGTTTGCCGTCGCTGAACGCACCCGCGCCCCCCCAACCGCACACAATGGAACAAGGTTGACACTTGGCACAAGGGATATTTCGCTCTTTGGAGGGGCAGACCCGCTCCGCCAAGCTCTTTCCTTTTTCCACAATCAAAATTTTACCGGTCCGCTCCACCAGTTCCAAGGCGGCAAAGATCCCGGCCGGACCACCGCCGATTATGATCACGTCATAGGTTTTTGTCATTTTGTCCACCTTCTTCCTACGTTCTTTTATTTATGCCAAAAACGGGGGCAAATTAACACGAAGAGCGGCAGGATTTCCAACCTTCCCGCCAACATTAGCAGGCTTAACCCCCATTTGGCCAAGGGGTGCAAACTCCCGTAGTTCCCCAAGGGCCCCACGACCGCTCCCAACCCCGGGCCGATATTGCCGAGGCAAGCAGCAGCGGCACTTACGGCCGTAATTAAATCAACCCCGGTAGCGGCAACCCATAAAATTCCGAAAGCAAAAAGGGTGAGGTAAATGAAGAAAAAGGCCGCCATACTGTGAATGGCCGTCGCCGGTAAAGCAACCCCGTCCAGTTTGGTGGGGATCACTTGTCGCGGGTTATAAGCCCTGGTTACCTGCCGGCGGAAATACCGGAAGAGGGCCACCAACCGCCCAATTTTGATCGCGCCCGTCGTTGAGCCGGTACACCCGCCAAAAAACATCAACACCAAGAGGACGGCGCGGGCTAGATCCGGCCACTGGTCGAAATTGTCGCTCGAAAAACCGGTAGTCGTGATGACCGAAACAACCTGAAAAAGGGCCCGGCGGCCAGCTTCCCCCCAAGGGAGACCGTACTGACCGGCCAACGCGATGGTGACCAAAAGAGAGGCGACCAGAATCACCCCGCAAAAAACCCGGACTTCCGTACTTTGCCAGAGCGGTTTCAGCGTTCTTTTCTTCAGAATCCGGTAGTAAAGGGAAAAATTAAGTCCGGCTAAAAACATGAAAACAATAAAAATCAGCTCGATCGACCAGCTATGGAAGGCCTCCACACTAATGTTCCGGGTGGAATAGCCACCGCTGGCGAGCGTGGCCATCGCATGGGTCACCCCTTCATACCATGACATTCCCGCCAAGCGGAGGATAATGGTCTCCAGAAG
>JAAYHQ010000059.1 GCA_012727425.1 Bacillota bacterium | reverse complement strand
TGGTATTGATCCACTTCGATTTTCACTCCTTATCCCTCCCATATCATTTGGTTGACTTTGCAACTTCCATGATACGGGAAGATGGTTTGTTAGTCGAGGTGGATCACTTTCTAAAGATCATGTTTACAGTTTATGGATCACTTTTAGTTTAGCGTTTACAATTATTCTCTCCGGTCTTGTGTACTATCGATTTAAAAATGATAAAAATACGAAGAATTTATACGCTTAAAAATAGAAGGGACGGTCTCATCCGAAGTAATTGAACAGTACCCCATGGTTAAGGACCTCATGAAAGGGCTGGTTTTAAAGATTGATGTAGCGAAATATTTCATCAATGAGAAGAACAATATTGTGATTATGTGGTTGGACGCTGATAATATTGAAGAGTTCATATGAAGTAGATGGTGAAGTAATGATTATGACCGGTGGCGATTATTGGGGAAACAAAGACATAGTTGAACTTATAGCCGTAAATGAAGCACTGGTCGCCGACGCAAAATACATCTGGGATTATGATGATGCTGAGTTCCCGCCTTTCTTTATTGTGAAGACTAAAAAAGACTAAAAGGATTAATTATGTTGGCTCTTAGCAGAAATAGAGTAAAATTCCCAGCTTCATTAGAGCCAACGTCCTCAAAATTTCACTCCGGCAGTCTTAATTGTTGGCCGGCATAAATCATTGAAGTTTTCAGACTGTTCAGCTCCATAATCTCGGCGATGGGTTTGCGCGGATCGGTATTGGGGTAATGTCGGCGGGCAATCGCCCACAAGGTGTCCCCGCTTTCAACTGTGATCTCACGGCCAGGCGTCTTTCCCTGGGTTTTGGCCGCGCTGTAGTAGAAGGCCATCAACACAAAACAGAGTAAAAAAACGAGAAAGACTAAATGAGTAATACCTTTGCGCGGATTCCACCGCCAGCGCTTCCTTAAACGAACATATTTAACGGTACCCAACCGCACATCACCATTGCGCAATTCGGTCGTGTTCATGCTCATCCCCCGTTTAACAAACATATGTTCGTTAATCTTTAAGATAATTGTAGCACGAACATATGTTTGCGTCAAGTGGTCGAACAATTGTTTGCATAAAAATTTCGCCTGTGGTATACTGGAAGCAGGATTTGTCCATCTTCATATGAGATTATATGCCAAAGTGACCAAGAAATGCCTGTTTTCGTAAAGGGTAAAGGAGGTACCGGGATGGAAGACCTTAGCCATCGACAGCAAGAGATTCTAGAATTTATTATTAAAGAAACGCAAAGTAAGGGGTATCCCCCATCGGTACGCGAAATCGGCGAAGCGGTCGGCTTAAGTTCGAGTTCTTCGGTCCACGCCCATTTGGAGAAACTACAACAGCTAGGCTACATCAGAAGGGATCCCACCAAGCCGCGGGCGATCGAGGTCCTAAGACCCAACCTGGAAACGGCCGAACTGTTTTCTCCCGAAGTCATTCCGGTGCCGGTCGTCGGACGGGTTACGGCCGGTGAACCGATTTTAGCCGTGGAAAACATCGAAGAGTATTATCCGCTCCCAAAAGATTTCACTTCCTACCGGGATCTTTTCATTCTCCGCGTCAAAGGTGACAGTATGATCAACGCCGGTATCTTCGACCGGGATCTGGTCGTGGTCAATAAGACAACCACCGCTAATAACGGTGAAATTGTGGTCGCCTTGCTTGAGAACGGCGAAGCGACGGTTAAACGCTTTTTCAAAGAAGCCGGCCGGTACCGACTGCAACCGGAGAACCCGGTCTATGAACCGATTTATACGGAGAACTTAGCGATTTTAGGCCGGGTAATCGGTTTGATCCGTAAATTTTAAAAAACTTGACCGGGAGCCAAAGTCACCAGTCACGCTCCCCTTTTCTGGATTAACCACAGATCGGCAGCAAAAAAGCCTGTTTCCGTAATGGACAGGCTTTTTTGCTGGGGAAAAGCGGTGCAGCTTTTCCCAACGAAAGGCAGTGTTTTTGTGTTTTTTATTTTCCGATGAATAATTGGGTGAACATATTCCCATAGGGGCCGCCGGTTGCAATCCCAACGCCAAAGTAATTGTACCGGGAGTTGAGGATATTGGCGCGGTGGCCCGGGCTGGCCATCAGACTGGCATGGGCGGATTCAACCGAACCGGCCCCCGCCAGGTTTTCACCGGCCGTGTAGTACTTAACGCCGGCGTTTTTCATCATTTCAAAAGGTGAACCGTACGTCGGTGACGTGTGGCTAAAATAGTTTTTATCGATCATATCTTGGCTTTTCATCCTTGCCAGCTGAACCAGGGTGTTGTCCACTTTTAGTTGCTGCAGACCAGCCTTGGTTCGTTCTTGGTTCACAAGGGCCACCATCTTCTGCTCCATCGCCGTCAGCCCTTTGCTTGGGGTCGCCGGGTTAGACGGTTTGGGCTCCACCGGAGTTGGGTTGCTCGGAGCTGGGTTACTGGGAGCAGGGTTGCTTGGCTTTGGCTCGGACGGAGCCGGAGTACTGGTCTTTGGAGGTACATAATAGCTGGTTCCGTTGTTGTAGCTGCTGGTGTAATAATAGTACTGTGTGGAGTAGTTCGAATTATACTTCGTTGAGTAGCTCCCCGCATTTGATTGATAGGTACTTCCGCTGCCAAAATAGGAACCACCAGTGGGCGGCGTATAATACTGCGAACCGTAGCTCACATAGTAGGTGACGGCTAAGGTGGGAAGTACTACCAAAAAGGTTAGGACTAAGGCGAGCATAAAACTACTAACGAATCGGGCGCGTATCCGCATCGAATCTTCTCCCTTCAGACTGCCCTTTTCGTTGGTGCTGCAACGGTTGGTTCATTATCCTCTCCAAACCGGTGGTTGTCCGCTTTGTCGCCTCCTTTACCACCTGGAAATCCTGGTCCCGCAACCACTTCGGTGATGAATAATTTCTCTGTGCCAAAGTCTATTCCTTTATGTAAAAAAATGCAGCCCTGGTAATCCAGGGCTGCTCCGACCATCGACCATTTACCTTTGGCATAAACCACATTTTAATTATCTAAAATGGTATCATCAATACTAATGATCCCCTCTTTAAGGGCAAAGAGGGCAATTTGCGTCCGGTTCTTCAGTCCCAATTTCTTGCGAATACTGGTTACGTAATTCTTGGCGGTTTTTTCGCTGATAAACAAGATCTTGCCAATCTCACGGTTATCTTTTCCTTGGGCCACCAGGGGCAGTATCTCCTGCTCTCTTGGGCTCAACTGTTCAAGGAGATTGGGTCGATGCGAACTCGGTAATTGGGCCATCTGCCCTTCCTCCTCTCCATTCCACCATCGAAAATGCTGACCATGGACGATTTCTTCTGGTACATGATATGAAAGAGGAGGCAAGGAGGTGAAAAACCTTTCTCCTGACCCGTGATTACGTTAAGCTGATCGCATCAAAGGGACATTTTTCCAGACAGACGCCGCACTTGATACAAGCTTCCTGGTTGATATGATATGGCTTCTTTGGCTCGCCACTGATGGCTTTCTCCGGGCATTCCCGGGCACAAATTCCACAACCGCGGCAGAGTTCACTATTGATGCTATATTGTAACAAGGCACGGCAAACCTTAGCCGGGCATTTTTTATCCCGGATATGCGCCAAATACTCATCGCGGAAATTCTGAATCGTACTGAGGACTGGATTCGGCGCCGACTGTCCTAATCCGCAGAGGGCGGAGACCTTAATCGTCTGGGCTAATTCCTCAAGCAGCTCCAGATCTTTTTCTTCCCCTTTACCCTGGGTGATCCGGATTAAGATCTCCAGCATTCTTTTCGTCCCGATCCGGCAAGGTGTACATTTGCCACAGGACTCATCCTGAGTAAACTCCAAGAAGAAGCGGGCCACGTCCACCATGCAGTTGTCTTCATCCATCACGATTAAACCACCGGAACCCATCATGGATCCCGCCGCCAACAACGACTCATAATCGATTGGCTCATCCAGATGTTTTTCGGTGAGACAACCACCGGAGGGACCACCGGTTTGTGCTGCTTTGAAGCGTTTATGGTTGGGAATCCCGCCACCCAATTCGAAGATAATCTCCCGCAGCGTCGTCCCCATCGGCACTTCAACCAGCCCCGTATTGTTAACCTTTCCGGCTAAGGCAAAAACCTTGGTTCCCGGGCTCTTTTCGGTCCCGATCTGTCTAAACCATTCGGCACCATTGTTAATGATTGCAGGAATATTGGCAAAGGTCTCAACGTTATTGATCAGAGTGGGTTTACCCCACAAGCCTTGCGAAGCCGGGAAAGGCGGTTTCGGACGGGGTTCGCCCCGCTTTCCTTCGATCGATGCCAACAGGGCAGTTTCTTCACCACAGACAAAGGCACCGGCCCCGACCCGAATTTCCAGATCAAAGCTGAAGTCGGTCCCCAAAATATTCTTCCCGAGCATTCCAAAGGCCCGTGCTTTTTCAATAGCGTTTTCCAACCTTTGCACCGCCAGGGGATATTCCGCCCGCACATACACGAAACCCTGGTTAGCACCGACGGCATAACCGGCAATCGCCATCGCCTCGATGACGGAATGGGGGTCGCCTTCTAAAATACTGCGGTCCATAAACGCCCCCGGGTCACCTTCGTCCGCGTTGCAAACCACGTATTTCTTATCACCCGGCGCTTTCCGGGTAAACTCCCATTTCATTCCGGTGGGGAAACCGGCTCCACCCCTCCCCCGCAAACCGGAGTCTTTAATCTCTTGGATGACCTGTTCGGGAGTGTATTTGGTCAGCACCTTTCCTAAGGCAAAGTACCCGTCACGGGCGATATATTCTTCGATCACTTCCGGATTGATGATGCCAACGTTCCGCAGAGCAATCCGTTTTTGTTTCCGGAAGAAATCAATCTCGTCATAATAGGGGATCTGTCCGCCGGAAGCAGGCTGTTCATAGAGGAGACGGTTTACAATCCTCCCTTTGATCAGGTGTTCTTCCACGATTTCCTGGACATCATCCGGAGATACTTCCTTATAAAAGACGCCTTCCGGATAGATCAGGATTACCGGACCCAAATCACAGGTACCGATACACCCGGTTTCCACAACATGCACTTCTTCTTCCAGGTTATGGGCTTTTATTTCATTCGTAAACCTGTCCAGAACAGCTTTACAACCCGTTGAAATACAGCCGGCGCCGCCACAGACTAAAACATGAGCACGATATAGCTTCATTCTTCCTTCCCTTCTTCCTTAATTCCTTAATATCGACTTGTTGTTTTAAACGATTGCAAATTCGGATAGTCCTTTTCTTATGTTCTCTTCTAAATAAGCCAAGACCGTTGGGGTCGAAATCGGCACATCTTCCAGTTGTTCCTTAATCTGCATCGTGTTAAAAATGTACTTGGTTTGTTCCCTTTGGTAGCAAAAGATAAAATCCACATCGGGATTACCGGCAATCAATACGATTAAAGTTCCGGCCATATCACCCAGAGGGGGACAATCCCAATGGTGCAGAAGGAAACTGGCGGTCAATTTGGTCCCTTTCCCCGGTTGGGAATGAATGGAAAGTTCGCCGTTACAGCGTTCGACAGCAGCAGCAAACAGGGAAAGGCCCAACCCCACTTTCCGGGTGTTCCGCGTGGTGTAAAAAGGATCGACCACCTGCTGAACCTCAGCGGAGGTCATTCCTTTACCGTTATCTTCGATGACAATGACCAAACGCCCCTCCGCGACCAATTCAGTAAGGCGAAATTTGATCAAAGTTGCACCTGCCCGTAATGAGTTTTGGGCCAGATCTAATAAGTATAAAGATAAATCTTTCACCGGTGCCTCACCGACTTTGATCCAAAAATCACAAGGATGGGCAAATAAAAAAACCTTACTCTGCTGTCCCTTGATAACGCTTAAGAACCTCTGGAATCTTATCGGCGGTTAAACGGCCGTATACATCTTCGCCGATTGTCAACACCGGAGCTAGTCCACAAGCACCCACGCAGCGAGTGACCATTAAAGTGAAATCGCCGTTGGCGGTGGTCTCGCCCACTTTAACCTCTAGTTCTTCTTCAAGGGCTTCAACAATTTCGGCTGCTCCTTTTACATAGCAGGCTGTCCCCAGGCAAACCCCGATCGTATACCGGCCACGGGGTTGTTGCGAGAAAAAGGAGTAAAAGGTAATTACACCATATACTTCACTTAAAGGTACATTTAGACCTTCCGCCACCCTGATCTGGACCTCTTTCGGCAGATATCCAAAGATCAGCTGGGCTCGGTGAAGTACGGGAATTAGCCCGCCGGGTTTTCCTTGATACTGCGCAATAACCTCGTCTAGTTCCTGGTATTGTTTCTCCGAAAACCGCTGGCAACATGTTTCTGTCATCTTTGACTGCCTCCTCCGTTGAACTAACTCCGATTTTAAGAATACCATTATTTTAACAAGATTTCAACGTATAGCCCTGGATCTAATTCGTTACAATAATGTTAATTGGGGATCACCCCCCTTTGTGCCTGTCGGTTAAGGGCAAGTAAAAATTCTTCCCAATCCAAACCGGCCATTTTTAAAAGCGAAGATTTGGCTCCGATTTGGTTCAAATAATGGGCATCGGAGGAACGGATTAAGTTATGTTCGGGATACTGCTGTTGCATTTTGGCCAAAGGAGCACGGGGTGAGATCTCCAAAATGGAAAAGGCTGGGTCCGTCGGAAGAAAGCCAATTTGCGAAAGAATACTAAAGGCCGGACGGTCGATATGAGCCGGATAAACCACCCCATTTAAGCCACGCACTTGCGCAACGGTTTCGGCCAGGGAAAGGGGGATCGAGTTCAACAGCAGAAGCTCCTCTTCGCCGCAGGGTTTCCCGTTTTCATCAAGGATGATTTGCGGACCGACATGCGTATTTATTCTTGGCACCGGCGGGAGTAGAGTGCGGACGATTCTCCCCCACTCCATCGCCGCTTCCAACTCCGGAAACAAGCAAACCAGATGAATCTCTTCTTTGGTCTGAACTTCCATTCCTGGAATCACCCACAGTCCAGGCGGGCAGTTCCGGAGAAAAGCCGGGAGGTTCCGGGTGGAATTATGATCCGTAATGGCCAGAACATCAACCCCTGCCTGTCGCGCGCGGGCAAAAACCGGTTCCGGAACCATTTCCCGGTCGGCGCACGGCGAGAGGATGGTATGAAGGTGGAGATCGGCGGTGTAAGTATGCAGTCTGGTTCTCATTGCTGGTTCAGATAAAGCCGGCCGGCGGTTTCGAACGTACTCAGTTTGGTGGTGAGCAAGACTGCCCCTTCGGTTTGGGCTTTCGCGATGGTTTCCGCCTCCGGTCCGGTTCCCGCCGTAAAAACAATAGCCGCCAAATTCAGGAGTAAAGCAACCGCCACCACATTGACATGGGTTTGAATGGTCAGCCACACTTGGCCTTCCCGCGCATGACCGATGACATCACTGAGGAGATCGGAAACGTATACTCCGGTAATCGTCGTGTCTAATTTTTCATGACCGGTTACAACAGTAGCTTCAATCACCTTGACGAGCTCATTAAGGGTCATTCTCCTCCTCCTTTTCGTTGGCCCAATCCATGGCCGGTGGCCGGTTCTGGGCTAAAATCAATAGTTTCCGGGCCAGTTTTTCCAATTGTTCACGAAGGATAAAAAGACAGTCGGTCATCTGGGCGTTCCCCTGGACCACATCTTCCGCCAGCGAACGACAAGTGGGTGAACCGCAAGCACCGCAGTCGATTTCCGGCAGTTTGGCCAAGATGGCCTCCAATTGGTTCAGTTTCTCAATGGCCTTCGCTAAATCCCGGTCCAACCTTAAAACGGATTGGTCAGGAATGCCTTTATCATGGGTAAAGAAATGCGCGTCCTGCCTTTTTAAATCCGCATACATCATCTTGACCTCGTTTGATAAGGTATGAGCGCCATCCCGGCCCGCCAGTTTTTGGATCCTAGCCCGGGCTACAAAGGGGTTTTCAACCGTCAAGGCCCCCCCGACACAACCCTGCGGACAAGCCAAGGCCTCGATATACCGAATATCATGAAACTTGCCCAACTCAATCTCTTCCAGGAGGCGGGCTACATTCTGGATCCCATCAACGGCCAAGGCGTTTTCGGCATTAACCCCCCAACTCTCCCCACCGGCCCGAGCCCAGCCGATCCCGATTCCACCGCTGCGGTGGTGAACAAGGGGAAGCGCTTGCACCGTCCCTTGCTCAGGCAAAAGACTGTTGAGTTCCCCAAAGAGCAGATTAATCGGGAGCGCGCCATCCACTAGCGGTTGACCATAGTTATTAAGGTCTGTAATCTTGGCTGGGCAAGGGGTAATAAAAAAAAGACCTACTTTCTCCCGGGGAATATTTAACCGCGGCAGTCTTTCCTGCAGAAAGATTTTGGCCGCAGTAATATACGGCGGATCGACCGGAAGCAGATTCGGAATTAAACTAGGAAAACGGATTTGGACCAGCCGGGTAACAACCGGACACGAAGAAGAAATTAGCGGGTACGGACCCGCAGCGTTTGTTTTCGGGTGATTTTCAACGCATTCTTGGATGGCGCAGGTGGTTAGTTCAGCGGCAAAAGCCACTTCATAAACTTCGTCAAAACCAAACCGGTAAAGGGCGGCAATGATCTTTTCGGGTTTTTCCACTTTAAATTGGGCATAGAGACTCGGGGCCGGTAAGGCGACCCGGTAATCATAATGCGCCAAAGTTTCCAAATCCGTGGCGACGGCTTTTTTGGCATGATTTTCACAGATCCGAATACATTCCCCGCAATCAATACACCGTTCCGTAAGAATGAAGGCTTTACCGTTACGGACCCGGATCGCTTCCGTTGGACATTGTTTTATACAGTTGGTGCAGCCTTTGCATTTTTCGGCCTCCAGGACAACGGAATGGGTACGGAGTTCCACCCAACCACCTCCCGCACAAAGACCAATGTTGTTAGGTTGCGGCCGGATAATTAAACTTCATGACCACCTTGGTCCCAATATTAACTTCAGTGTCGATCGCAAGGTAGTCGGTGCATTTTTTTATGTTCGGCAGTCCCATGCCCGCACCAAAGCCCATGGCACGCACTCGATCCGAAGCAGTGGAAAAGCCGGCGGTCATCGCTTTTTCCAGATCAGGAATTCCTTTCCCCCGGTCTTCAGCCAGCACGGTAATGCCGTCGGCATCAACCTGGAGCACAATCTTTCCGGCGTCAGCATGGATCACAATGTTCATCTCCGCTTCATAGGTGGCAATGGCAACCCTGCGGATCAATGTGGAATCAATCCCGAGCTTTTGCAGGGTTTTTTTCACCCGGCTGGCCGCTTCGCCGGCCGCGGTGAAATTATTCCCTTCAACCGGAATTTCCAGGCGGACGTGGGGTTCGGTCAATTTTGTCACCCCCGCCTGTTAAACTTAGGCCGCTACACCCCTGTAATCCGGCATTGTATAAAACACCACAAGATTCGAAGAGCGGCAGCTCCGTAAGGAGAAGCGGAATTCTGCTTTCGCCGGCCATGGTTATTACATCATCGCCGGGTCTTTTCCCGCGCACAAAAACAATGCCACAGAGATCGATCATTTCAGCGGTCCGAATGATCTGGGGGTTCGTCAAGCCGGTCAAGAGAAGTGAGCGTTCTTTCGTAAAGGATAAAACGTCACTGATCAGGTCGGAACCGCAGATCATTTTGACCTCAAGCTGGTCCAACAAATCCTCCCCAGTCAAAACGGTGGCGTTCAGTAGTTTTTGGATTTCCCGCAGTTTCATCCAGCCCTCTCCCTATGGCCAATTCACCAACTGGATTAATGAAAAAAAGCCTACAAAAAAATACGACAATTCTTTTATAAATCCTGCCTTTAAAAGAATTGCCGTTTAGGTTCAATTAAGCTCGCTCGTCACAGACCAGCTGTTATTCTTCTTTAATATAGGCCGAATAACCTTTACTCAAAAGTTCGTTCTGGAGGTTACTGGCGTTGTTCGGATTGGAAAAGGCACCAACCTGAACATAACAGGGCTGGCCTCTACTGACAAACACCGGATACCCTTCACTCTGGAGGATGCTGGCCACCTGCAGAGCTTCTTCCCTCGCTTGGAAGGGACCAACCTGGACTTTAAAGCTGACCGTTTTTTCCACCGGGAAATATTCATCAGATGATAAGTAGCTGCTACTGCTACTACTGGTGTTACTTGATCCCTCTTGTTCCGGAAGCTTGATCGTCAGCGGTTCCTGGTATGGTTCGTTCAAACCTTGAACTGGTGATAATGGATCTTCACTGACCCAGTCTTTAAATAAAGTCCCAAAGATTACCCCCAACGAAATAGCAAGAAACGCAAAGAAAACCAGACCGGCTACTTTGGTCAAGATCGAAGTAAAGGCCTTTAGCGATCTTTTGGTTTCCAAATTTAGCCCTCCCCCTGAAAATAGTTCTCTCCTTAAATGTTACGATTATCTCTGAAAAATATTCCTTAAATTTTCTCTTCTCGGTGGTAGGAGGTAATTCGGCTAAATAGTAACACGGGTAATATCCGCACCCAAGGCGGCTAGTTTCTCCTCAATCCGTTCATACCCACGGTCAATGTAGTGAACCCCTTCAATAATGGTTCTTCCTTCCGCGGCCAACCCCGCCAACACCAGAGCGGCCCCCGCCCGCAGATCCGGCGCGATGACCGCAGCACCGGTCAGGCGGTTTACACCCTTGACTACTGCACTTCTCCCCTCGACGCGGATGTTGGCACCCATCCGGATTAATTCATCCACGTAACGGAAACGGGCCCCAAAGACATTCTCCGTAATCAAGCTGGTCCCATCCGCCAGGGACATAACCGCTGTAATTTGCGGCTGCAGATCGGTGGGAAAACCGGGGTAAGGTAAAACCGTAATATCCACGGGCGCAAGGCGGCGGTCTGCGGTGACCTTCATGGTGTCACCGTCCGTCTCAATCTGGACCCCGCTCTCTTTGAGCTTGGAGGTTAAAGCTTCGACATGCTCAGGAATCACATCAAGCAAGGTAACCTCTCCGCCGGTAATCGTCGCGGCTAAAATGTAGGTTCCCGCTTCAATCCGGTCGGGAATCACGGTATAATCGACCGGCGTCGAACGCAAAGCCGGCACGCCTTCAATCCGGATCGTATCCGTGCCTGCCCCGCGGATGCGGGCTCCCAAACGGTTATAAAAGTTCTGTTCCTCGATGATCTCCGGCTCTTTGGCCGCATTTTTGATCACGGTCGTCCCTTCTGCCAAAATCGCCGCCGCCATTATGTTCTCGGTCGCCCCCACACTGGGAAAATCAAGGTGAATATCAACCCCTTTTAGTTTACCGGCTTCGGCATAAACGTAGCCGTGCTCTTCCACCACCTTCGCACCCAATGCTTGAAAACCTTTGAGGTGTAAATCGATCGGCCGCTGGCCAATAACACAGCCACCCGGTTGGTAAAGCTTCACCCGGCCAATTTTCGTTAAAAGCGGGCCCATCACCTGAACGGAGGCACGCATCTCTCTGACCAGTTCATCCGGGGCAACAAAATTCAGATCTTTCTTGGGTCTGATCCGTAAAACAGCCTCTTCCTCCCAGGACACCTCCATCCCCAAACTGCGCAACACTTCAATCATGGTTAAAACATCTTGAATTAAGGGGACATTCCGGATAATACACTCGCTTTCGACCAAAAGCGAAGCCGCCATTAGTTTAAGTACCGCATTTTTGGCACCACTGATGCGCACTTGGCCCCGAAGCCGCTGTCCACCGGTAATGTGCAACTGCTCCACCCGTGTCACCTCCATTCTTGCCAAAACAATTACCTGTAAAGGTAAACCAAAGTGCACATGGGCTGTAGGGACGATCCTTTTCACACTAAGTTATGACGTAGGTATTTTATGCAAAAGACATCGGCTTAGTGACAACGGGCCAGGTTTGTCCCGTGTTTGCACCGGCGCTCACCAAACATTATTGACTTTCCCGCGGCTCCCGTGAGATATTCAATAAAATACCCACCGCCAGCATGGTCAGGCCCAAAGAGGAACCGCCATAGCTTACCAGGGGAAGTGTAATCCCGGTGGCCGGAATCGTGGCAGTCACAACCGCAATATTGATTAAAGCTTGAACCACCAGCCAAGAGGTGATCCCAACCGCCAAGAGACTCCCGTAATGATCCTTGGCCGACAAGGCAACTTTATAACCCCGCCACGCCAGGCAAAGAAAGAGCAACAAGACCAGGATGGTACCGAGGAGCCCCAATTCTTCGCCGATAATCGAATAAATATAGTCGGTGTGGGGTTCCGGCAAGTAAAAAAACTTTTGCCGGCTCCGCCCCAACCCTAACCCGATGATTCCACCGGAACCTAAAGCCATCAAGGATTGGAGGATTTGCCACCCTGCGCCCTGGGGGTCTTGCGTGGGGTCAAGAAAGGAAAAAAACCGTTGTAACCGGTAGGGTTCTTTGATAATTAAGACCACGCCGGCCGCAATGGCGGACACGGAAAGCAGAAAAAGATGGCCAATCCGCACACCCGCCGCAAAAAGCATCGTCAAGAAGATGGCGAAAATAACAATGGTGGTCCCCAAATCCGGTTCCATCATGACCAACCCACAGATTAAGCCGGCGTAAACCAGGGGGATAAGCATCCCCGTTGAAAAATTCCGCACTTCCGATCCGATCTCGGTCAAATAATGGGCCAGGACAAAGATGAGCGCCAGTTTGGCAAACTCCGAAGGTTGGAAGTTAAAAATCTTCAGGTCAAACCAGCGCCGCGCCCCGTTGATTTCCGCCCCAAAAAAGAGAACCAGGACCAAGAGAACCGGCGCCAAAACCGCAAACAAAACCGTAAAACGGCGCAGCCGGTGATAATCGAAGTTAATCATAACCACCATAAGGACCAGGGAAAGCAGGGAAAAAAACAGCTGTTTTTTACCGAAAGAAAAAGGATCGGCTCCGCCGGTCGCGCTTAAGGCCCGGGGGAAACTGGCGCTGGTCACCATCACAACGCCTAGGGTTAACAGAAATAAAACCACCAAAATGAGGAAAAGATCCGGTTTCCCCGCTTTCATGCCTTCACCTCCACTCCCGCGCGGAACCACCCTAATTGATATTACCTATCCTATTTTATATCCTGCCAGGCCGAATAATGCCAGTAAGATGCTGACAATCCAAAACCGGACCACCACTTTGCTTTCGGGCATGCCCCCCAGTTCATAATGGTGGTGCAAAGGGGCCATCCGTAAAATCCGTTTCCCCCGCGCCTTAAAACTCAGGACTTGGAGGATGACCGAAAGATTTTCGGCCACAAAGACCCCACCGATAATGGGTAGAAAAAGGGCGGTCCGGGACAGAATTCCAATCGCGCCGAGGGCCCCGCCTAAGGCCAGGGCACCGGTGTCCCCCATGAAAACCTGGGCGGGCGGGGCGTTAAACCAGATAAACCCTAAACAGGCCCCGACCAGCGCCGCCGCAAAGATCCCAAGGCCGGTCTCCCCCTGGACCAGCGCCAAGATTCCCATAGCCAGTCCGGCAATTAAAGTGGTGCCGCTGGCTAAACCATCCAGGCCGTCGGTGAGATTAACCGCATTCGACATGGCCACTAAAGTAAAGACGACAAACAAAAAAGTCAATACCGGATTGATAAAAGCAAGATGCGAATTGAAATAGGGTATTTTCAAAGTCTCCATCGCCCCCGATTGGACCACATACAAACCGAAAAGACCGGCAAAAAATACTTGTCCCAATAACTTGTGGCGGGCTTTTAAGCCCAGAGAACGATGGAAGGCAATGATTAACAGGTCATCGACCAAACCCAAACCACCATAGGCCAGGGTGATGAAGAGCGTCCAAAGCAGATTGTAGGACCAGTTACCCCCGAGCCCGGCAATGGTTCCCGCCGTGATCCCAAACAGAATCAGCACGCCGCCCATCGTCGGAGTACCGCTCTTTGCCTGGTGGGTTTTGGGTCCGTCACTCCGCACTGTCTGCCCGAATTTTAGTTTGGTTAAAAGACGGATGACATAAGGACCGAACAGCATCACAATTAGAAAAGCCGTGGTACCGGCTAAAGCCAGACCAAACCAAGGGATTCTCATTCTCCTCCCCCCTCATGGTGGGCAATAACCTTTTCGACCAGGGTTTCCATGGCCATGCCCCGGGAACCTTTGAACAGAACCGCATCGCCCGGCATTAAATAAGTTTTCAGCTCTGCCCAAAGCTCGTCTTTGGTAGCGAAGTGGCGGGCGTCAACCCCTTTCCGCGCCGCTCCTTCCTTAGTCGCCACAGACAAAGGGCCGTAAGCAAATAAGGCGGCGCAACCATAGGTGGCGGTTAATTCCCCAATTTGTTGGTGGGCCTCCCGCGCCATGGTACCCAGTTCCAACATGTCACCCAAAACGGCAATTTTGCGTCCGGGGTGCTTTAACTGCGACAAAACCGCCAAAGCGGCTTGGACCGAAGGAGGACTGGCATTATACGTATCGTCCAAAACAGTAATTCCCCCGATTTCTATTTTCCGGAGGCGCTTTTCGACAGGACCAACCTGCTTGAGGCCACGGACCGCTTCGTCCCGGGTCAGACCCAGCGCCAAACCGACGACCAGTGCCGCCAACGCATTGGCAATATTGTGGCGTCCAAGCAAGGGGAGGGCAAATTCAAACCGCCCCCACCGGCCGTCAACCGTCACCACTTCGTGGTCACCCTCAGTGGCGGCCGCCACCAGATAAAGAGCCGGCGCTGTATGTCCAGAGGTGTCCGGTTTTTCCAAACTATAAAACAGGCTCTCCCCCGCAAAACGCGCGGCCATCGGGATCACCAGGGGATCATCACCGTTGAGCACCGCCAAGCCCGACGGAGGAAGACCTTGGATCAGTTCCTCTTTGGCGGCGGCAATCGCCTCCTGCGTTCCCAACAGTTCCAGGTGGGTTACGCCGATGTTGGTGATAACACCGATCGTCGGTTGCGCCAAACTTGCCAGATAAGCGATCTGGCCCCGGCCGCGCATCCCCATCTCCACCACTACCGCTTCCGTCGTCCCGTCCATCTTGAATAAAGTCTGCGGCAGCCCAATCTCGTTATTATAGTTTTTTTCCGTTTTGACCACATTGTACTTTTCCCGCAAAACCGCTGCGATCAGCTCTTTGGTAGTGGTTTTCCCGTTGCTTCCGGTAATCCCGATCACCGGACAGGCATAGCGTTGCCGGTGGTAACGGGCTAAATCACCATAGGCTTGCAGGGTGTCGGACACCCGGATCACGGCCCCCGGCCACGCGGCCGGGAGTTCCAACTCCTGTTGGCTGACAATCGCCGCCGCGCCCTTTTCGGCCGCCGTCGCCGCGAAAGTATGGCCGTCAAAATTGGAGCCCTTCAAGGCAAAAAAAACATCACCCGGAACCAGACTACGGCTATCGATACTAACCCCAGTAATGCGAAGTTCGCTCCTGCCGGTCGCCAACCGGCCGTTGGTCGCTTTAATGATCTCTTCCAGTGTAAATTCCGGCATCTTTTTTCAGGACCCTTCTTTCTCTTGTGCCGCGGCTTGCGCGGCTTCTTTATCGTCAAAATGGATCTTGTAGGCACCAAAGTCCTGATCGGTTTCGTGTCCTTTACCGGCAATCACCACCATATCGCCGGCTTCCGCCATCAGAACCGCCTGGCGGATCGCTTCCCCCCGGTCCAGGAGCACGGTGACGTTACCATTGGGCTTTCTGGCCAAAAACCCGGCCTTAATCTGTTCCGCAATCACTTCCGGGTCTTCCCACCGGGGATTATCATTGGTAATGATCGTGTAGTCACTTAATTCGGCGGCGATTTCGCCCATCAACGGCCTTTTTCCCTGGTCCCGGTTGCCGCCACATCCAAAAACGGTGATCAACCGGTTTTTAACCAGGACCCGGGCGGTCGTCAACAGATTCTTCAAACTATCCGGGGTATGGGCATAATCAACCACAATGGTATAATCGCCGCGGGTGGGCACAATTTCAAAACGCCCCGGTACTCCAGCCAGCCGGGCCAGTCCACGCCGGATGGTCTCTCCGTTTAGACCCAGGGAAAAGCCGAGGGCACTGGCGGCCAACGCATTATATACATTAAAGCGGCCGATTAAGTTGAGGCGAAGGGGTACACGCCCGGCGGGACCAACCAAGTCAAAAAGCGTCTCTTTCATGGTTGTCTTAATGTTTTCCGCCCGGACCGGCGCCTCCTGTTCCAGCCCATAACCGATGGTTTCGGCCGCGGTCGCTGCTGCAATCTGCGGGCCAAAAGGATCATCCAAGTTAATAATGGCTTTAGCGGTCGCAGCCGGCAAGTTGGCAATGAAACGTGTTTTCACCTTTAAGTACTCATCAAAAGTCCGGTGAAAATCCAAATGGTCCCGGCTGATATTAGTAAAAACACCCCGGTAAAAATTTAATCCGGCAATCCGCCCCAGGGCAATGGCATGGGAGGAGACTTCCATCACCACATACTCGGTTTGGCCCTTCACCATCTCCGCAAACAGACGGTGCAGTTCAAGAGAGGCGGGCGTGGTATTGACGGCGGGCTGGCGCTCCCCGTTGACCAAATTGTAATTGGTCCCGATCAAACCCGCCTTGCAACCGGCCGCTTGTAAGATGGAATGGATCAGAAAGGCGGTTGTGGTCTTCCCCTTGGTGCCCGTGATCCCAATTAGTTTGAGTTTGGCGGCTGGATCCCCATAAAAATTCTTCCCTACCAGCGCTTGTGCGCTTTGGGTATCTTCGACCTGGACCACGCATACTCCTGCCGCCACGGTGACCGGTTCTTCCACCATGACGGCACTGGCCCCGCGCGCCACTGCTTCGTCGACAAAACGATGCCCATCATGGCGTGAACCTTTTAAGGCGATAAATAATGAACCGGGGGTGACGGCCCGCGAATCGGTAACGACCGCTGAAATCGGAACGTCCGGGTCGCCCCGGAATTGACTGATCGAAATCCCCTGCAAAATTGTGCTTAACTTCATCGGTAACACCTTCAACTTTTAATTTCTCCACCCACTGCTATTCTTAACATATTTTAGCATATTATTCCACTAGCGTTTCCGGTCCGTGTCAGGTGTGATAAAGTAGACCGTAACAGTCGCCCCGGTCGAGAGCCGGGTCCCGGGGGCCGGAGTCTGCTGGTAAGCGATGCCCGAACCGTTAACCACGATTTTCAACCCCAACTCCGTAAGGGCTTTCGTTGCTTCCTGTGGCGTAAACCCAGCTAAATTAGGTACTAACACCGTAGCGTGTTCCCGGCGGTACCTTGATTCTTCATCACAGTAGAGCAAGATGGTGGTTTTCGGTTCAACGGCCACCCCCGCCTTCGGGTTCTGGGCGATCACATATTCACCCACCCCAAGTTCCCGGTAGGTCAACCCTGCTTGCTTCAAGATCTGAATCGCTTCTCCCTTGGGCAAATGCAACAGGTTTGGAACAGCAACCAGGTTGTCTTCGTTGGTTTGGCGCCGCTCTTCCTGTTCTCTACTGGGTTCAACCTCCAAATACTTTAGAACATCCCCCACGATCGAAGAAAAAAACGGCGCGGCAATGACGCCACCATATTTTACCGGACCTTGTGGTTCATCCAAGATGATCATTCCGGCCACTTTCGGGTTTTCAACCGGGGCAAAGCCGATGAAAGACGCAATCCGTTCCTGTCCGTAACCACCTTTGCTCGGTTTTTGCGCCGTTCCGGTCTTTCCGGCTACCCGGTATCCGGCAATCCGCGCCCGGTTTCCGGAACCGTTTTCCACCACCGAAGTGAGGATGGAGGCCAACTCGCGGGCGGTTTGCTCGGAGATGACCCGCCGGATTGTTTTCTTTTCAAACTTTGTGATGACTTCCTTGCCGTCGGGAGTACGGATTTCCTTGACCAAACGGGGTTCAAGCAGTTCACCGCCGTTGGCGATGGCGCTCAGCGCACAGAGCAACTGTAAAGGAGTGATTGAGATCCCTTGCCCAAAACCGATCGTCGCGAGCTCCACGTTTTTGATCCGTGCAGGCGGGGGGATGATGCCCCGCGCCTCTCCGGGAAAGTCAACGCCGGTTTGCTGGCCAAAGCCGAAAGCATGGATATATTGGAGAAATTTCTGCTGTCCCAAGCGGAGGGCCAGCGCCGCAAAGACCGGGTTGCAGGAATTCTCCACAGCTTCGACAAAGGTTTGGCTGCCGTGTCCCCCCGCCCGCCAGCACTTTAGCCGCCGGTCTTCAACCACGATATAACCCGGGTCAAAAAACCGGGAGTCCCGCCGGACAAGCCCTTCCTCCAAAGCCGCCGCTGCCGTCACAATTTTAAAGGTGGACCCCGGTTCAAACTGGTCGACAAGGACCCAGTTTCGCCGGTTCGCCGCGGGGTACTGGGCGTAATGGTTGGGATCAAAAGACGGGTAATTGGCCAGGGCCAGGATTTCACCGGTCATTGGGTCCATAAGAATGACCGCCCCTTTTTTGGCCCCGTTTTCTAAAACGGCTTTCTCCAATTCCCGTTCGGCAATATACTGGATCACCTGGTCGATGGTTAAAACTAACGATGCCCCGTTTTGCGCGTCGATGAAACGGCGTTCACCCAAGGGAATATGATCCCCTTTGGAGTCATACTCGGCTTGTTCGCGGCCGGGAATTCCGCTAAGGTATTGGTCATAGTATTTTTCGATGCCTTCCAAACCCTGGTTGTCGATGCCGGAGATGCCCAGGACATGGGCGGCCAGGCTTCCCTGGAGGTAAAACCGTTGCGCTTTTTGCGCCACTTCCACCCCAGGCAGGCGGGCTTCCTTAATTTTTTGGACTTCTTCCGGTAAAGGCTTCATTTTTAACCACACAAACGATGTTTTCTTCGTCAACTTGCTATAAACTTCCTTTTCCGGAAGGTTCAATTTTTCGGCAACTATCTTCGCCGTGCCCTGCGGGTCCTTGATCTGGTGAGGAATAGCGTAAACGGCTTCCGTTTCGAAACTAAAGGCTAAGGTGTTCAGCTTCCGGTCGAAGATCGTGCCACGCATCGGTTCGACCCGAATATCCCTTAGCCTTTGGTCTTCAGCCAGATGCTGATAGTAACTGGCTTTAATCCCCTGAATATAGAAAAGACGACCTGTCAGAATTCCTATTAAGCCAAAGATGCCTAATAGAAGCAAGGTCGTTCTTTTTCTGATCACTAACGGATTCAAACCGGGCACCAGGATACCTCCCCTAACTGATCACTCCCCAAGCATTCCTTTGGCCAAGGCACGCCCCATCCCCGATACCCAATCATAGATCTTTTCCGGTATGGTTTTTTCCGGAAGCGAGGTAGCCGGATCAATACTCAATATGCTTGGCGGCAGGACAAGGTTGGGCGAAAGGTGGACAAGGGTCTTTTGTTCCTCCTGGTCCGTCGCTTCCTGCTCCTGAGACAACCGGGCAAATTGTTGTTGGGTAATGTGCGCGGCCAGTTCATACTGGAGCCAACCGATCCTCTGGTCCACTACTTGAATTTCCGCCTGAACTTCCTTTAAATGGTACTGGGTCTGGGCCACAAGGGCCTGAATTGAAGCATTTGCCAACGTTAAAACAACGAACAACCCGCCCACCCGGAGGACTCTCCGGACTTGGTCCAGATTGATGACGACTTTCCTAACCTTCTTCGTGCGTACTTGCGGCGGAGGAGCGGGTGTTGATCTGCTCGCACCTGCCCTAATCATTTTTATGCTCTCCTTTCCTAACCTAGACCAGTTTATAGGCGGCTCGAAGTTTGGCACTTCTGCTCCGCGGGTTTTGCTGCCGCTCTTCGGCGGTGGGCACCACCGGCTGCGGAGTAAGGATTTTCAGTTCCGGTTTTCCCCGACACTGACAGACCGGAAGCGCCGGCGGACAAGTACAGGTCTTTGCTCTCTGGCGCAATGTTCTTTTCACAATCCGGTCTTCTAACGAGTGGAAACTAATTACGACAATGCGGCCGCCCGGTTTTAAGGAAGCAATCCCGGCCTCAAGCCCATCCTGGAGGGCTTCCAACTCTTGGTTGACAGCAATCCGCAGCGCCTGAAAAGTGCGCCGGGCGGGATGGGGTCCAGTCCGCCGTGCTCCGGCGGGAATTGCGGCTTTAACCACCGCAACCAACTGGTCGGTGGTGGTCAAAGGTGTTTTTTTGCGCGCTTCCACAATAAACTGGGCAATCCGGCTAGCCCACCGTTCTTCACCATACTCACGGAGCACACGTGTTAATTCCGCTTGCGAATAAGTGTTGACCAGATCTGCCGCGGAAAAGGGTTGCTGCGGATTCATTCGCATATCCAAAGCAGCCTTTTGTTGGTAGGAAAAACCCCTTTCCCCCCAGTCAAGTTGGAGGGAAGAAACACCCAGATCGAGCAGTAGACCATCGATGCCTTCCGGGCACACTTGACGGACAACGGACCCCAGATTACGGAAATTATCATGGACAAGAACCAATTTCCCTGTAAAAAAAGCCAGATTCTTGCGGGCCAGCGCCAAAGCCGACTCATCTTGATCGATCCCAATCAGGGTTCCCTCTGCTCCCAGCCGGGCGGCGATTAATCTGCTGTGGCCGCCCAGACCGATCGTTCCGTCGACGATCACTGCCCCCGGTTGCGGATCAAGGTAGTGTATTACCTCTGCGGGCATCACCGGTTGGTGCCTGGCTTCTTCCATCTTTAACCTTCCTGAAGAATAAACTGCTTCTTAAATCCCGATCCCGACAATCTTCTCGGCCAAGGCTTCATAGGACTCTTCTGCCTGCGCCGCGTAGGCCTCCCAGACCTCCCGCGCCCAAATTTCAATGCGGGTTGAAACACCCAAAATATAAAGGTCCTTATCGATTTGGGCGTAGGAACGAAGGTTAGGTGGAATGGAGATCCGCCATTGCTTGTCCGGTTCACACTCAACGGCTCCCGAGAAGAACATCCGGACAAAAGCACGGGTATCAGCCTGGGTGGTCGGTAACGATCTCATTCTTTCTTCTATGTTTTCCCATTCGGAGAGAGGATAAACAAAAAGCGAACGGTCAAGTCCACGGGTGAGGATGAACTTCTCCCCCAACCCTTCCCTTAGTTTCGCGGGGATGATGAGACGCCCCTTATCATCTAAGGAATGTTGGTATTCCCCCATAAACAAAACCGTTTCACCCTCTTCTCCATTTCACTCCATTTCGCTCCACTTTGTCTCTCCAATACCCATCATGCCCCAATTTACTGGATTTGTCAAGTGTTTTTTAAAAAAAAGAAAAGCCCCACTTCTAGAGGCTTTTTCCGTTGCCGAGAAAGACGATCCCATCGAGAAAAAGCAGTCCAACCAGGATGATCACATCCAGTGCGTTGGGGAAAAATAGACACTTAAGCAAAGAAACCAGGGTAATGGCCAGGAGAAGAAGTCGTCCGTAGCGTTTAAGATGAAACCAGGGGTTGATCCTCCTTCCTCCTCTCTATTGGCTTGAAAGTATTATTTAAAACATTATATGCGCTGGTTTAGGCCATTGGTGCAGAAAATAAAAAAACCGAGAAGTTCCTCTCGGTTCGTTTTTATTTTCGCTCCTGTTCAAGGAGGAGCGCCTTCCGGGAGAGATTAATCCGGCCCAGCTTGTCGATCTCGATTACTTTAACCAGGATCTCGTCGCCCACCTGGACCACATCCTCCACCCGGGCCACCCGTTCCTTGGCCAGTTGGGAGATGTGGACCAAACCTTCTTTACCGGGCAGGATTTCAACAAAGGCACCGAAGTTCATCAGCCGGACCACTTTCCCCAAATAGGTTTTGCCCACTTCCACATCGCTGGTCAACCGGTCAATAATGGCTTTCGCCTTTTCCCCGGCAGCACTGTCCACGGAAGTGATAAAGACACGGCCGTCATCCTCAATATCGATATCGACACCGGTTTCTTCAATGATTTTCCGGATCGTCTTCCCGCCGGGCCCAATCACATCGCGAATCTTTTCCGGATCGATTTCGAAAGTGAGCATCCGGGGGGCATAGGGCGACAATTCGGCGCGGGGTTTATCGATCACCGCCAACATTTTATCGAGGATAAACAACCGCCCTTTTCTGGCCTGTTCCAAGGCTTGTTGGAGGACTTCTCTGGTAATCCCGGAAATTTTTATATCCATCTGGATCGCGGTGATCCCGTCGCGGGTTCCGGCCACTTTAAAGTCCATGTCACCCAAGTGGTCTTCCAAGCCCTGGATATCGGTCAGGATCCGGATTTGGTCCTCGTGTTTCACTAAGCCCATCGCCACGCCGGCCACGGGTTTCTTGATCGGAACCCCGGCATCCATCAGCGCGAGGGTACTGCCGCAGACACTGGCCTGAGAAGTTGAGCCGTTGGATTCCACCACTTCCGAAACAACCCGGATCGTGTAGGGAAACTCTTCCTCCGGAGGAATCATTGGGGCGAGTGCCCGTTCCGCCAAAGCGCCGTGTCCAATCTCGCGGCGTCCCGGACCCCGAATCGGTTTTACCTCGCCGACACTGTAGGCGGGGAAGTTGTAGTGGTGTATGTAGCGTTTGGTTTCCTCTTCATCCAAACCGTCCAGGATCTGCTCTTCACTGATCCGCCCCAAGGTGACAACGGAAAGCACTTGGGTTTGTCCGCGGGTGAAGAGACCGGAACCATGCGTCCGCGGGAGGATGCCCACCTCGCAGGAGATGGGGCGAATTTCGTCCAAAGCTCGTCCATCCACACGCACCTCTTCCACCACAATCATGCGGCGGACTTCTTCTTTGACCAGAGTGTCAAGGATTTCACTGATCATGCGGGCTTTTTCGGCATAGACCTCTTCCCCCAATTCCGCCGCAAAGTGCTGATGGACTTCTTCTTTCACCTGATCAACCTGGGCCTCTCTTTTTAATTTGTCCCCGGTTCGTAACGCCTCGCTTATTTTAGTTGTACAGTAATCTTTGATTGCCGCGTATAGTTCCGGGTCCGGTTCTTCACTCTCTACCTCCATTGGTGGTTTGCCAATCTCCGCTTTGATCGCTTCCTGGAAAGCAACGAGTTTTTTGATCTCTTCATGGCCAAAAAGAATCGCCTCGAGGACGTCTTCCTCCGTAACTTCATTCGCCCCGGCTTCCACCATCATAATCGCGTCTTTCGTCCCGGCCACGATCAGATCCATCTTACTTTTCGCGGCTTGTTCGGCCGTGGGGTTGATGACCAGCTTTCCGTCGACCAATCCGACGTGCAACCCGGCGATCGGGCCTTGGAACGGAATCTCCGAAATGGAAAGGGCGATGGAAGCACCGATCATCGCCGTGGTATCGGCCGGATGATCCGGATCCACCGACAAAACGGTCGCGACCACCTGAACATCATGGCGGAAACCTTTCGGGAACAACGGGCGAATCGGCCGGTCGATCGTCCGGGCGGCCAGGATCGCGTTTTCAGTGGGCCGCCCTTCCCGCCGGAGGAAACTCCCGGGAATTTTTCCGACTGCATAAAGCCTTTCTTCGTAGTCAACAAGCAACGGGAAAAAATCGATCCCCTCTCGGGGTTGGGCTGAGACCACGGCTGTAACCAAGACAACCGTGTCCCCATACCTGACCAGAGCGGCGCCGTTGGCTTGTCTTGCCATTTTGTCAATTTCAACAATCAAAGGTCGACCGGCCAGGTCAGTTTGGTATTTCTTCAATAAATAATCCCCCTTTCTATCTTTTTCCAAAGGATACCTTTGGCAGCCAGGAAAACTATATTTATTATTATGACCAAATACAGAAGAAAAGCGGGGAGCCCCCGCTTCCTTTGCTCTATTTGCGTAACCCAAGACGCTCAACGATCGAACGGTACCGTTGAATGTCGGTCTTGTAAAGATAGTTTAACAGACCCCTGCGCTGGCCAACCATTTTCAATAAACCCCGCCGCGAGTGGTGATCCTTCTTATGGACCTTCAAATGCTCAGTTAGGTAGTTTATTCTCTCTGTCAGGATCGCGATTTGCACCTCGGGAGAACCGGTGTCGCTTTCGTGGATGCGGTACTTGGCTATAATTTCCGCTTTTTTCTCAGGAGTCAGCACCAATTTCACCTCCTTAAAATTGTTAGCCCTCCAATCCGAGAGTTCCGCCGGAGGTAACGGTAATCCCAGAAAGGGGTGGCGTTTAATTAGTTTTGTTTGGAGTTCTGGCGACAAACTCCAGAATAAATTCTATCACAGTTCAAAAGCGGTGTAAATCATTATTTTACTCAACACCCCGGTGAAAATGGCCGCGCGTCAGTCCTTGGTCAAGGCATGATTCCAGAACAGCGTGGTCTTCCTCGGTCCCACCGCCGGCCAAACCCTGCTGAAACAGCCGGATCACCTTGGCCGCCACCCCCGGGTCTTGATGGCGAAGCTCCAAGCGCAAACTCAGCCGTTTGTCTTTTAAAGTTTCAAGTTCACGGAGCAACGAAAGATACCGGCTGTTGAGTAAATGCATCCGGCAATTCTCATCGACCAGGACCGGAAAATCGATCTTTTTCCGGTCCCGCAAAAAATAGCGCCTTTGCGCACAGGGGCGGGGGCAGGCCCGGGGCTCCGTGCGCCCAACCCAGGCCCCGACGGGGCAAAACTGGGCGATCATTAATTCAAGGGCACCAAAGACGAAAAGCTCCACTTCAACTTCGCGAAACACCGGGCTCTCAATCAAGGCAAAGATTTCCCCTTTTGTCAATTCCGGAGACAGGGTTACCCCGGCAACGCCCAGGTTTTGCAGCAATTCGAAGGTAAAAGGGTTAAAAAAGTGAAAGGAATGATTGGCGTAAATGGGGAGGTCCGAATAATCCCGCACCGTTTGCAGGCTTCCCAAATGGGAAAGGAGAAAACCATCGGGTTGCAGTTCATGACTGACCCGGACGTAATTGGCAACAGCTTTCTTCTCCCGCTCCCGGGTAATCCGGGGCAGGGCAATGATGGCCTGCGCCCCGGCCCCCCGGGCAAGGTCCACTGCCGCGGCCAGATGCTCCCTTGTCCAATGAAAACCGGGGGTGAAACTCTCGCCCCCAAAGATCACCTTCGGGATGCCGGCAGCCAAAGCCGCTTTTAAAAGGTCAAGATTGCCCGCAAAAACGGTCAGGTAAGAAGGGCCGGAACGTATCTGCGTTGTAGAGGCCGCTCGCACCCGGCTTTTTACTAGCCGCAGGTCAACCGGAGACCGGCGGTGGACCGCCAGGATTTGCGCGCTTAAGCGGTCCACCGCTGCCCGGCGCACCTGATTAAGCTGACTGTAGGGTAAAATGGGGCTTCCCTTAATTACGGCGGAAAATTTGGCGGCACGGAAAGGGGTCTCCCCCAACCGGGTCAAATGGTGGTAAAGGATCTCTTCAGTCAAGGGGTGTTTCGTTGCCGCTTGTGCTTGCGCGGCCGATGGGACCACCACCTTTTCCCCCAACCCCGTCATTGTTAAGACCAGGGGTTGGCCGGGAGCGACTTCAACATGGAGATCACAAGGAACTTTTGACCCGGCATAATCGTTACGCAGCATTTGTTGGATTTTTTCCCCCAGGAGCCGGGAAGAAGTAAGAAAAACCCGGTCCCCCGGCTTGACCTTTTCCGGTAAAGCAAACTCGGCTTCCGCTCCGGGCGGAGCGGCTTCCACTTTTTTCCCGCTCACCGTCAGATCCTCAACAATAGTGCCAACACGACCGCCCACTTTCACCCAGACTTCAATCCCGTCGCCTGCTTGCAACTCTTGCTCCAGCTTAACTCGGCACCTTTTCCGTTTCGCATCATATTGCTTGACCCGGCCGACAAAACGCCCCCGGTTGTTTGGCCGGTCGGGACTGATCAAAGCCGGGCCCAGGTCCCCCAGGAAATAACCGGTGGATAAACCCCGGTTAAAGACAGTGGTCAACGCGTTTATCTCTTCCTGTTCCACCCGAAACCGCTCCGGCGCTTCACCATAACGGTCTAGGACTTTCCGGTAAGTGTTAACGACCGTACCCACGTATTCGGGGCCTTTCATCCGCCCCTCGATTTTTAAGGAACTGACCCCGGCTTCGATCAACTGTGGAACAGCGGTCAGGAGCGACAAATCCTTCGGGGAGAGCAGGTGTTTTTCCTTTTCCGAAACGGGTACCGGCCGTCCGTGGCCGGTGGCCTGGTATAAAGTATAGGTCAGACGGCAAGGTTGGGCACAACGCCCCCGATTGCCACTCCGTCCGCCCACCAAACTGCTGAAGAGGCAAGCCCCCGAATAGGCCACACAGAGCGCACCATGGACAAAAACTTCAACTTCAACCCGGTTTTCTGCACAGATCGCCTTAATCTCTTCCCAGCTCAGTTCGCGGGCAAGAATTACCCGTTCCACACCAAGTTTCTGGAGGAACCGCACCCCCGCCCCGTCATGCACCGTCATCTGTGTACTGGCATGGACCGGAAGGTGCGGCCAGTAAGTGCGGATCAGATAAAGCGCGCCCAAATCCTGTAGAATGACGGCATCGGTACCGATTGCGGACAAGAAATCAATGTAATCTAAAAAATCATCAATCTCTCCCTGTTTAATCAGGGTGTTAACCGTTACGTACAGTTTACGACCGCGCAGATGAAGGTAATCGGCGGCGGCGGCCAGTTCATCCCGGTCAAAGTTGGTGGCAAACTGGCGGGCGCTAAACATTTTCCCACCGGCGTAAACCGCATCGGCACCGGCGGCAACGGCCACCTTTAAAGTCTCCCAGTCACCGGCCGGAGCGAGTAACTCCGGAAGCGTAGCCTTACTGTTGTTCACCATTGTTGTCTTTCTTCATTCCTTTTTCTTTCGGTCTTCTTCGTCCAAAAGGCGATTTCAACATAAACGGCAGAAATCCTTTTGCGCTATTATGCCCATTCTCACGGCGCAAGGGTTCCCTTGTTACCCCGCTAAAAAGAACGGACATTACTACGCCCGCAAACCGGACAGATCGTTCCCGGATAGACCGGCGGTTCGGCGTGCCATATTTCACACTTCGTGCCCTGAGGAAAAGTCCGTGCATCCCAAGGACAACGGCCATAAAAAAGGTGGAAGCCCTCAAAAGTTTGGCATCCGTCACTTTTTCGTCCACAAAGGGTACATTCGAAGAGGGGAAAATAAAAAAGGCCTTGCTTGGCCGGCCCTAAGTAACGAACCTCACCGCCGCAGGCTATACAAGTACTTCCGTCCAAATCCTCATACTTCACCTTTCTCAACTGTAAGCCTTCCGGGGTCATATAGAGCCGGGGAACATCGGCCGGTAACGCCCGCTCTTGAAGAAAATAAAAAGTAGGGGCCAGTTTCAGCACATCCCGGGCCAGTGTGGACTGGGATAAAGGGGTTTGGATAAACTCCCAGGGCAAGGAGGAAAGGAACAGTAAAATTAAGACCCAAACGATAAGCACTTTAAAAGCGCCGAAAAGCGCGCCCGCAATCCCATCCAGCGTAGAAAGGGCCGAATTGTCAGTGATTTTTTTCCACTTTTTACCGCCGAGGCCCATCACGGCGCTGATCCCAATCACGATTAAAATAAAGCCAAGGATCCCGGCCAGGTTGTCCGAGATCCGAAGCCAATCCGCTAAAACAAGACCAAGCTTCTGATAAAAATAGAAAGCGGCAACCACGGCAACAATCGAACCGAGGAGCCCTAACAATTGCTGCACAAACCCGTGGCGGAATCCCCGGTACGTAAAGATGAGGAGTGAAATAATGATTGCCCAGTCCAAAAAGGCGAGATCCAGTTTCATGTTAATTTCCTCCGGTTAGCAAAACCGATTTTTCCGCTGTTTGTAATCTTTCCATTTTTATCTGGTCTATGCAAATCCTGGTCTTTCTATTTGGCGGCTTGGATCAATTTTTCCAGTTTTTCATGGGCGATCCGTAGCTTCTCCAGCTGATCTGTAATTTGTAAAGCAACCAAAATGGCTAATTGCGTCTTCGAGAGTTTAACATCGCCGTGGGCCTTTTGCACCGCCTCAATCTTGGCTTCGATGGTTTCAACCAGACGATTAATATACTCCGATGACTCTGGTCCAACCACGTTGTATTCATCACCCATGATTTTAATGGTGACACGGTTGATGGGTTGTTGCTGGACCTTTGGCACTGACACTGGATAACACCGCCTAAATATGTGGTCAGTAGGTATATTTGACAGAAAAAAAGAAAACTCCTTCTTTTTCAAGGAGTGCTACAGGTAAAAAGCAATCGAAAACGGGAATTGTTTTGGTTTGTTCTTACCGACTTTGAACAGACAACCAACCAATTCATCACCCCGGTACAGAAAGTAAAGCTTCCCATGGAGCTGTTTGATACGCTTTTTGATCAGTTGGAGCGTTTGGTCCCCATCCCGCGGACTGTTTTCCGCCCTTGGATCCGCGCACTCCTCCCCTTCTTGCGTTTGTCGCATGATCATGAAGGAATAATAGTGCTCATCTTCGCTGACTTCGATGTTGAGACGATGCTGATCGTCCTTGATATTTTCTTCATAAGCCACAAAGTACTGGAGTAAATCTTTGAAAATATTATATACTTTCACCGGATCCTTAAGCTCGCTGAGGGATGCTTTTGTTGTGGTATTAATAATGATCCCTTTTTCTTTGGCCTTAATCTGCTCGGCCACCTGTAGTGAGGTGAAGATGGGATTTTCCTCGTCGATATCAACAGAAGACATCTCCACAAGAATATCGTCGATATAGTCAACAATCTCGCCGGTTTTTCCCCCTTCCGCCATTGCTCTTATCACTTGAAAGAAATTACGGTACTCCCGTTGCTTGGAAAGAATAGTTCTTAACAGGTAGGTACTATGGTTTTCTTCGCTTTTTTGTTGTTCTTTTTTGAAAACTGTTTTGATCCGGTAAAAAACAAAAAATGTAACGCTAATTAAGACAATTTCACTGATTAAAACTTGCCACAGAATCGTCTGTTCATAATTTACAAGGAGATAAAAAATGATCGCAAACAAGCAATATACAATAAATAAAAGGATCATGTTGAACGTAACATTCAGGAAATAAGATTTATCCTTGTTTTTTTCGGAGAGTTTTTTGTTACGATATACCAGCACAAAAAATATAGGCAGGATAGCCTCCACTAAACTTCCGATTATTACTCCCGTTGAGCCAAACATTATCGCTCGTAATTCACTATGTAGGAGGAGCGGTTGTCCAATTAGTAAAAAACTAAAGACGACAATAATTAAAGACATTAATGCCGCAAAAAAAACTTTATCTGCTCTAGCCTTACTTATGATTAGTAGTAATAAGTATATTACGAACATACTGCTAATAAAATATAGAAAATTTAGAACAAATTGTTTTGCGAAGAGGCTATAAACAACCCCAAACAAAGCCCAAGGAAAAATTATTCTTTTAGTATCTATATTACACCGAAGAATTACCAAACCCAGTTTAAGTATAACTGTCCAGTTCAGTAGATAAACAGCTATTATCAAAAGCAGAGTAAAAAAATTCTTGTTTTTTATAAGCTCAAATAGTAGTTCTTTGGGCAAAGATTTTTACACCTGCCTTAAAATGATGGAATGGACGTATGTCATGATACATACGTCCACTGAAAAAGATGCTGCTTCCCCTCGTTGTTATTTTATTTCTTTTACCGAAAAGTATCTTCCTGCTTAGATATAAATAATTCCCCGGTGTTTACCGTTTTTGGGGTGTTTCCGGTTGGTAATAGATAATCCAGCACGCCATGCTCATCGTTGCAGTAGCCAGTACCGCCAAAGCCGACAGAACCGCCGAAAAGAGCCACTTTTTCATTTTACGATCCTCCTTTCCATAATTTTTTTCGCACAACCCTCGAAACTTTTTCCCCCACGGTCAAGAATCCGGTCAAGCTCGTCGATGGCTAGTGCCATTGGTTTCGTCAGGTTTAAAACTTGAAACACCGTTCCATAAAAGAGCTCATTGGTCATAAACCCCTCCGGCCAGCACCAGCAAATGATTGTAATCAAAAGGGTTAAAATTCGAGAATTACGGGCCAACTCCTGCTTTTGTTCGGTGCTCAAGGGTTTGCCCTTTGCTTCAAGGGGCGCTTGTTTCCAGACAATATAGATTAAAAGGACAAAGATCCATAACTGAGCTAGTTTGGGGATCCGGGCAAAAGGAACAGAAAGCGCAAGATAACTAAGGATGATGGTCATGATTGCCCCCGCGAGGGCACAGCGAAGTGGTGTTTTCAGGTGCAATCCGCCCATCACGGCCTTTAAAACGGCAACAACCATGGTCAGGAGCACTGCTGTTTTTAATACGCCAAAGATCAACCCGAAAAGCAGGATAAAAAGGAGGGAGAGGAAGGTCGAAAGGAGACTTTCGATCATATAACGGGCCAACGCGATTTTGTACTGGTCCGTTTCCCCGGCCCTCCGGGAAAGCGCTTGTGCCCAAGTGGTTGCCAAGTTTTTCAGAAGCAAATAGGTGTCTCCCCCTTCTTCTTCTTACTCTAATTATCGGTAATTTTCATCTTTTATTCATCCCGAAACGAGCCGAAAATCCGCTATTTTTCCCAGTTTTTACCCTAAAAGACCGGATAAAAAAACACCCCTGCTTCGACAATGAACGGCACCTCCAAACGCTAGATTTTGCATCTTGCATTTGAGGTGCCCCTTACAACCAGGGGTGTTCTTCAGATAAAGTTAAGAGTTAGCCCCGCAATTGTGCGCCGAAACGTTCGGCGGCAGCCTTAATGATCGCTTCCATAATTGTATTGACCTCTTCATCTTGTAAAGTCCGGTCCGGAAGGCGGAAGGTCAAGGCGAAAGCCAAACTGCGGTACCCGTTGGGGATGTTACCGCCTTGATAAACATCAAAGAGGTTTACGGCTTCCAGTTTTTCGCCGCCAATTTCGGTAAAAAGATTGGCAAGCGCTTCCGCTTTGATGTTCTCCGGTAAGATGAAGGCCAGATCCCGCAGGACCGGTGGGAATTTCGGAAGAGGAACAACCTGGATTACCTCTTTATTCACTGCCGGCCAGAGGACCTCCAGATTAAGTTCAAAAAGAATGACCGGCGCTGTTAGGTTGAACTCTTTTTTAACTGTAGGGTGAATTTCACCGACAAAGCCCACTTGGCGGCCGGCTACTTCAAGCACGGCAGTACGGCCCGGATGGAGTGCCGGATGTTCACCCCGGCGAAAACTAACTCCTTCGACCCGTAAGTGGGCCAAAAGCGTTTCAAGCAAACCTTTTCCATCGTAAAAATCCACTTCCCGTTCACTTTGGTTCCACCCCGGTTCACTGACCCGTCCGCTGAGCCCGCCGGCTAAACACAAGGGTTCATTGGGCAATTCACCATCTTGATCCGTGGGATGATAAACATGGGCCAGCTCAAAAACCTGGAGATCGTGGTGGTTGCGGCTGGCATTGTAGCTTAACGTCTCCAAAACACCCGGGAGTAAAGTGGTGCGCATCATGGATCCCTCTTCGCTAAGGGGGATCTTCATGCGGACGGCTTGGCGTAATTCGTGCCCGGCCGGAATGTTTAAGCGGTCAAACATTTTTTCGCCGTGAAAACTGTAGGTAATGATCTCACTTAACCCCAATCCTAAAAGGATCTTCCTGATTTGACCGGAAAACTCTTGTTCCGGGGTGAGCCGCCCGATGATCTGTGCCGCCGGATAGGTCGCGGGAATATTGTTATAGCCGTAGAGCCGGGCCACCTCTTCCGCCAAATCTGCTTCGTTCTCTATATCCAACCGGTAAGACGGAGGCACCAGATAGGTTTTGCCCGTGGCTGCATCTTCTTCGGTCTTAAAGTTAAGCCGCTGGAAGATGTCGACCATGTAATCCCGTTCCAATCGGGTCCCGAGTAAGGCGTTAATGCGCTCCGGACGGAACCAAATTTTCCGCACCACCCTCGGCTGGGAGTTGCAATCGATGACCCCTTTCACCACTTGGGCTATGTTCAGTTGGTGCGCCAAGGAAGCAACCCGGTCCAAGGCCAACGGAACCGTCTCCGGATCCAACCCTTTCCCGAACCGAATGGCTGCTTCGGAACGGATCGCAAGCTCCTGGGCGGTTCGGCGAATACTCACCGGAGCAAAATAGGCGGATTCCAAAAAGATGCTGTCGGTCGCAGCAGTAACTTCACTGTCAAATGCACCCATGACCCCGGCGATACACTGCGGCTGTTCGGCATCGGCAATCACCAGTTGGCCGGGTTTAAGTTTTCTCTCTTCACCATCCAGGGTTTGAATCAACTCACCCGGTCGCGCCGAGCGGACCACGACTTTCCGGTCTTTCATCCGGTTAAGGTCAAAGGCATGCAAGGGTTGGTTAAACTCCAACATGACATAGTTGGTCAAATCCACCAGGTTGTTAATGGGACGCATGCCCGCCGCCAACAAGCGGGTTTTTAACCATAACGGCGATTCCCCGACTTTAACATTGATCAGAATCCGGCCCGCATAACGGGGGGCTAATTCGGGCGCCTCCACTTCCACGGTGACCAAATCATGGATGGATTGTCCCTGTTCTTCTTGGACGGAAAACGCCGGTAAATTTACCCGGGTTCCGGTGAGGGCGGCGACTTCCCACGCCAGATTTAGCATCCCGTAGCAATCGGCCCGGTTGGGGGTTAACTCCAAGACTAAAACGTGGTCATCCAGCCCCAAAATGGTGGCCAGGTCCGCCTTTAAGTCGGTATCTGAGGGTAAAACCATGATCCCTCCCGACTTGCGCGCCAGGCCCAGCTCTTCTTCGGAGCATAACATCCCTTGGGAGACAATCCCCTGAAATTCGGCAGGCTGAATTACCTTGCCGTCGGGCAGGGCAGCACCAGGCAACGCAATTGGCACCTTATCCCCTGCTTTAAGGTTGGTGGCGGCGGTGACGACGGTCACTTCGCCATCGGACAAACGAATTTTACAGACCAAGAGCTGAGCCGCGCGGGGATGAGGCTCAACACTGATCACCTGGCCAGGACGGAGGCCAAGGTAAGCAGCACCGAAATCGATGACACTATCAACTTCAAGCCCGGCCATGGTTAAAAGCTCAGCCAATTCCTCCGGGCTTTGCTCGACCGGGACATATTCCCGCAACCATTTATATGACACGCGCAATGCTTATTCCCCCTTAGTAAAATTGACTGAGAAAACGAAAGTCATTTTCGTAAAAGTGACGGATATCCGTCACCCCGTACCGCAGCATGGCGATGCGTTCAACCCCCATGCCGAAGGCAAATCCCGAATAGACCTCCGGATCATAATTGGCCATCGCCAGGACTTTGGGGTGGACCGAACCGGAGCCCAGAATCTCAATCCAGCCGGTGTTCTTACAGATGCGACATCCTTTACCTTGGCAGACACAGGAAACATCCACTTCCGCACTGGGTTCGGTAAACGGGAAGAAACTGGGCCGTAACCGAACCTGGCGGTCCTCACCAAAGAATTTCTTGACAAAAACGGTGAGGACCCCTTTTAAATCACCAAAGGTTATGCCCCTATCCACCAGCAGTCCTTCAATTTGGTGGAAAAGCGGTGAATGGGTGGCATCCAGGGCATCGCGGCGATAGACCCGGCCGGGAACAATGATCCGGACCGGATTCGGATAAAGCTTCTCCATGGCCCTGATCTGGACCGGAGAAGTGTGGGTCCGGAGCAGGATATTGTCGGTAATGTACAAGGAATCGTGCATCTCCCGCGCTGGATGCTCCGGCGGGATGTTCAGTGCTTCAAAATTATAGTAATCATATTCCACTTCCGGACCTTCCACCACCGAAAAACCCATCCCCAAGAAGGTCATGGTGATCTCGTCAATGATGAGTTGCAGTGGATGGGGGTGACCCCGGCGGGGCCGCCGGCCCGGCAGTTCAACATCGATCTTTTCCTGTTCAAAGCGGGCTGCCGCTTCCAGCCGCTCCAGCTCCGCTTGGCGTAGTTTTAACTCCGTTTCCAGCGCTTGGCGGAGCTCATTAATGGCTTTCCCAACTTGCGGACGCTCTTCCGCCGAAAGAGTCCCCAACGCCCGCGAATATTTGGTCACCAGGCCTTTTTTACCGAAGTACTTCAGCCTAATCTCGGCCAGTTCCCCAGAAGAAGCGGCGGCTTGAATCTCTTTCAAAGCCTGCTCTTGAATGTTTTTTAATTCATCTTGCATCAATTGCCCTCCTTCCCTGATTTAAAAAAGCAGGTAAAATAAAAACCTCCCGTCCTCCATTGGGACGAAAGGTTACTTCCGCGGTACCACCCATCTTAGTCGAACCGACTCCACTTTGCCGATCCTTGCTTGGCAAGGATCATTTCCGATAACGGTGGAAACCGGCATAGCCTACTCTCATTTCAACTAGCAACTCCAGAACGAACGCTAACCGCCTTCCCGGGGAATGTTCTCAATTTACCATTCCTCCCTGTACCGTTCCCAGCGGTCACTCTTTCCTTCCTCGTCTTTACCTTAATTCAGATTTATCAGTTCTTTATATAACAAATAGGCTGTAATCGACCCGGTGATCTCAAATAGTTTCCAGAAAAACTCTGCGGAAAGGATCATAAAACCCCTCCCCTTCTCTTATTCTGGTCGAAACTACCCGCCATATACTCACATTATAGCATAAGCCCCATGCGTTTACAAGTACTTAACGATGGTTAAAATTATGTACCCGGCGGGTTTTTTGGACACCGGATCTAAATGTAAAAAAAGCAGGTCAGATCCTGCTCTTGTCGACTATATGGTGGGGAGGAACGGACTCGAACCGTTGGCCTCTACGATGTCAACGTAGCGCTCTAACCAACTGAGCTACCCCCCCGAAGCAAATCTAATAATAACACAAAGCAACATTTAAGTCAAGAGGAAGATTCGGCTTTTGTAGTTATTCTGTGATAATGTCAGATTGAATCTATTCTGGTAAAATGTCACCCATGAGAGAGGAGACATTTTTCATGACTCAACAGGAAATGAAAAAACTGAGGGGCATCGATTTGACGATCGCCGGGAACATCACGGTCAGAGAGGCGGCGGAATTACTTGATCTCAGTGAACGCCAGGTTTTTAGGCTGAAGAAAGGAGTGTTAGAACAAGGAGCCGCGTTCATCATTCA
>JAAYHQ010000058.1 GCA_012727425.1 Bacillota bacterium | reverse complement strand
GCGCGTACTCCTTTCTTGCCGGGGATGCCATTACGATTCCGGATTTTTTCAGTAACCGGTTTAAGGAAAAGCAAAAGGTACTCATGACCATTTCTTGCCTGTTTATTCTGGTCTTTTTTACGGTTTACGCGTCCAGTTGCTTTGTGACGGTGGGGAAATTGTTTGCTTCGTTATTTAATGCCGACTATGTTTTGATGATGATCCTCGGCGCTTTGTTTGTGGTTTTTTATACCTTTATCGGCGGTTTCCTCGCCGAGAGCGCTTCCGACTTTATGCAGGGGATTGTGATGTTCATCTCCCTGACGGTCGTGGTTATGGGCGGGATTGTGGCGGCGGGCGGTCTTTCGGTGGTGGTAGCCAACGCCCGGCAGATCCCGGGTTTTTTTGAGTTTTTCGGGATTGCCCAGCCGGTCGTGGTAGACGGGGTACAACAATTGGACGCCGCCGGCCGGCCTCTGTTTGGGGCGGCGGGCAAATACGGGCTGTTAACCGTGGTCTCAACGCTCTCCTGGGGGCTGGGCTACTTTGGCATGCCCCAAGTGCTTTTGAAGTTCATGGCGATTGAAAAAACCTCCCAGTTGACCCTCTCCCGCCGGGTGGCTACGGTTTGGTGCGCCATTTCACTGGCGGCCGCCGTGGGGATCGGGATTATCGGGCGGATTCTTTATCCGGGGGTCTTCTTGACGCAAAGCGCGGCGGAGCGCATCTTTATCCTGATGTCGACCGAATTTTTCGTTCCCTTACTGGCCGGGGTAGTGATGGCGGGGATCCTGGCGGCGACGATCAGCTCTTCCGACTCCTACTTACTGATTGCCGCTTCGGCTTTCTCGAAAAATCTTTACCAAGGGATCATGCGTAAAGAAGCCTCCGACCGTACGGTTCTGGTGGTGACCAGAATTACCCTCCTGGTAATTGCGGCTTTTGCCATGCTGATTGCCCTTGACGAAAACAGTGTGATCTTTACGATTGTCTCGTTTGCCTGGGCCGGCTTTGGCGCAACCTTTGGTCCGATTATGCTCTTCTCCCTGTTTTGGAAGCGGGTCAACCAGGCGGGAGCGATTGCCGGAATGCTCACCGGCGGCCTGACCGTTTTCGTCTGGAAGCTGGTGCTGAAGCCGCTTGGCGGATTCTTCGGGATTTATGAATTGTTGCCGGCTTTTCTCCTCTCTTGTGTGGCGATTGTCCTCGTTTCCCTGTTGACGAAGGAACCGGCACCGGAGGTCCAGGCCGAGTTTGAAAAAGTCCGGGCTTATGTTTCGTAAAAAAAGCGGTGCCGGAAGATCCCGGTTTTGTATAGCTTAGATACCGTTCTGTTCCGTAACGAAACAGTTAAATAGTTCCGGTTTGAACTTGACGACCAACTGCTCCTTTTATATACTGCTGATGGAGTGCTGGTTTTTGAACCGGACATTACCCTTCGCGCTTATAACTTAAAAAATCATATAATCATAAAGTAAAATATGGCAGTATAATAGCGTTCCCAATATAATCCGGGCAATACGGGCCTGGAGTCTCTACCGAGCAACCGTAAATTGTTCGACTATTGGGAGAATTACCCCTTTTTGTCAGGCCGCCTTTCCTCCGCACGCTGCGGAGTAAGGGCGGCGCCGGTTTGGGGTGTTTTCTCGAAGGAATTTACGGCGATTGGTCTCGACCAATTGCTTTTTTTAATTTGTCGGATGGGTGGTGAAACTAGAAGGGAGTTTCCATTTTAAGTTTGGTTTGGAGAGCGGGTCGCTCTTGAGATTAAAGAATAAAAACGGAGGGATTGCGGAAAATGGACAAGTTTTTTAAGCTCAAAGAGAACGGAACCACCGTCTGGACTGAGATCGTTGCCGGTTTCACAACCTTCTTTGCCATGTCCTATATTATCTTTGTGAACCCGGCAATGCTCAGTCAAACCGGGATTCCCTGGGGGGCCGTTTTCCTGGCGACGATCATTGCTTCGGTGATCGGGACTTTGGTGATGGGCCTGTTTGCCAATGTGCCTTACGCGCAAGCACCCGGGATGGGCTTGAATGCCTTTTTCACTTACACCGTCGTCTTTGCGATGGGCTTTAGCTGGCAGCAAGCCCTGGCCATGGTGTTTCTTTGCGGAATTATCAATATTTTGATTACCGTCACCCGGTTGCGGAAAGCGATCATCAAGTCGATCCCGGTCAGCCTGCAGAATGCCATCGGCGGCGGAATCGGGATCTTCATTGCCTATATCGGAGTGAAGAGTGCCGGTTTGATCAATTTTACCTCCGACCCCGGTACCTATGCCCTCTTGGAGAGCGGTACGGTCATCGCCGACGCCAGTGCGGTCCCGGCTTTAGTGGCCTTCAATAACCCCACTGTTTTATTGGCCATCATCGGTCTGGCCTTAACCGTTGTGCTGATGCTGCTGAATGTAAAAGGTGCCATCCTGCTTGGGATCATTGGCACCACCCTGATCGGGATCCCTATGGGACTCGTCGATGTTTCGCAAATCGGGGCAACCACCGGTGTCGGTGAGGCCTTCCGTGAACTGGGGACCGTCTTCGGTGTGGCGCTTGGCCGTGAGGGGATGCTCTCCCTCTTCAGCGACCCGGCGAAGATTCCCCTTGTTTTGATGACCATCTTTGCCTTCAGCCTGTCCGATACCTTTGACACCATCGGTACCTTCATCGGGACCGGCCGCCGCAGCGGGATCTTCAGTGCCGAGGATGAAAAGATGATGCACTCCAGTTCCGGTTT
>JAAYHQ010000057.1 GCA_012727425.1 Bacillota bacterium | reverse complement strand
CCTGACATCGGTTCACCATATTGATCGATAGCTATGGCTTGGAACTCTCTGCTATCACCTGGCCTAACAGTGGCTACTTCTGGTTTTATTATAATTTCTTTTAATATAGGTTCTTCGTCTGAAACTTGAACAGAAACTTTTTTTGTAACCCCTTTGGCTTTACAAACAATTTCACCTTCGCCTTCTTCAGATCCAGCCTGAAACCATCCCGTTTGCTTATTAATTATTCCCACCGTTTCCGGCTCTATCGCCCACTGAAAATCCAACCCTTCCATTGGATTGTTATTTTGGTCATAACCCTTCGCTTCAAATTGTATTTCACTATTCGTCCTGACCACCAGATCTGTAACCGGTATATCATCTACGGTTACCTCAATTCTGGTCAATTGCGAAATAGCCGGCGGCTTTTTGGGAGAACCACCACAACCGGCCAGCAGCAGAAGGAGCACCGTGATCAAGGATAATGTGCCCCAGAGGGATTTTTTTACCCATTCCAATTCCTCCCTATCGTTCAAACTTATTACATTATAATATACTTTATTTGTATTTTCAAACAATTATTGGGGCAAAAGAAATAATCCCTTTCGGGATTATTCTTAATGCTCCTCCGTGCGGCGGCACAATTCACAATCACGACAAAAGGCCACCCTTTCGGTAAAGACATTCTGGATGGTGTTGACAATATTGGTCTTCTCCGAATGGTGAAGGATGATCCGCTGGGGGGAAAGGGTAATCAAGGCGCTGAGGAGCAGATCCTCATATTTTAACCCCTCATCCCTTAAATCACCAAGGACTTTCAAAAGATATTCATGCTCCAGTGGTTTTTCCTCTTCATCCAAGAGACGGAATTTTTCCTTCGAATAAAAGAGGACGTGGACCTCGAGGATCTTTGGTTCCTGAATCTCCACAAAATACCGGAGGAGTTTAATAAACTCCTGGTATTCTTTGTCCGCCAGGAGCTGGTCGATGGCCTCTTCCAGGTTTTCCTTTAATTCTTGAACATAATCCTTGAGGCGAAAACGGAAAAATCCTTCCAAAAAAAGGGCTTTATTTTCCCGGAGGAAACTGTTGACTTCTTTCTGGACCCGGTTAACCCGCTCTTTCTCCCCCACCGCCGACAAAGTGGCGATCACTTTCTGAGAAAGGGCGTCGGCTTCCGCGGCGGATATATAGGGGTGATCTATCCGGATCATACGCCGCAGCAAGTTTTGGGATACTTCCCCCAAAAGCAGATTGGTGACCACTAGAGCCAGGTTTTGCCAGAAAATCGCTTCTTCCTGTTTGGTGGTTTCCTTTTCCGGTTTCCCAAAGGTAAAATTGAGAAACTTATACTTCCCCATTCTCTGCTCTTGGACCTGAAACTCAATTCCTTCCTTTTCCCAGCGGGTGAGCTCTTTTTCGATGTTTGCGCGCAAATCAAAGAGGGATCCGGTCCCTATCTGGATCGTAGACAAAAAACTCCCCTCCTCGCAAAAGTATTATATGAGAGAAGGAAGAGGGGATATACAGTCCACTAAAAGTAAATAAAGCACCCGCTTCCTGCCGGTTATGTCGACTGCACACCGGTCGGCATCTAGTCAAGAGGCGCTACCCATTTATAGATGAACCCGCTAGAAGATGGCAAGACAAAGCCGCCAAAATGGCCGGTGGTTTTGATGGCAGTCGGGTCGGCAAGGGAATTATCCCCTTCCGGTGGCAGATCGTTGACCCGGTCAATATCCGCCAGTTTAACCCAGTAGCCGGACAGGGGAAATTCCAGGTCTACCGTCACTTCATAGGGTTCAAAATTCAAGAACACCACCATGCGTTCCCATGGTTGTCCGTTGGGGTTGGTCGTCCACCCGATCACGTTTCTTCCCCCGCCGCATTTCTCACCAAGCCAGGGCCCCAACAACCAGGCAAATTTCCCTTCCGGATCCGGATCATAGCCGTAGACCCGCAGTCCCGGATAACGGCGGCGTAAACGGATCAAACCGGCGGCCCACTGGTAATAGTGGTGACCACGCAAAAACACGGGCCAATCCAGGTCAATCCGGTTCCGGGGACGTTCCACGCCAAATTCCTGGCCCATATAGATCATGGGCTGCCCCAGGGCCACCATCGTGGCGAACAGACCCAACCGGGCTTTACGTTCCTTCGCCGGCGCCCAGATTAAACCATCACCGCTGGTCGCCACCTCATAGGGGACACTGTTCTCATCGTGGCTTTCGCAGTAATTGACCACATTGTTGGTGTGGGCCGCGAAAAAGTCCTTGCTGAAGTAGAAGATGCTCCCCAGATGGGTTGGGGAATTGTCCGTCCAGTCCCGAAAGATCCCCTCCCGCAACAGGGCCTTGATCTTGTCGTGAAAAGCGTCACACCACTGGGCATACCCGTTATACCCTTGCAGGTTCAAATCGGGTTCGTTCGGGAGGTTTTCGGCAATAAGAATACAATCGGGTTTAAAGCCCTTGTCCTTAATCTCATAGGCCAAACGCCGGAGGAAGGTATGGTCCATCCACATACTGTGGGTCGCGTCAAAACGAAAGCCGTCGATCCGGTATTCCTTGATAAACATCTTGCAGGCGTCGATCAACATATTTTGCACTTCTTCCTTCTCGGTGGCCACCCGGTTTCCCCAGGGGGTCGACCCGGAAAAGTAGAAGCCGCCTTCCGTCCCATCGTGGATCAACTGCCAAAGTGGGTTGAAATAGTTGGAAGTATGATTGAAGACTTGGTCCACAATAACTGCCAGCCCATGTTGGTGCGCAGTATCGACCAACGCCCGGAACTCGTCACAGGTACCAAAGTCCCGTTCAATCGTCATAAAACCACTGGGGTCGTATCCCAAACGGTTGTCACTCAAGGCCGTCGGCGCTTCGGAGGTCGGCATCAAGGCCAAAGCGGTCACACCCAGATCATTGAAATAGCCTTCCTTAATCCGATGGATAAGGCCCCGGAAGGTCCCCTTAATCTCGGCCGGCAGATCAGGGGCTTGGTCGGTAAAGCCGTACACATTCAACTCATAAAGGATTAACCGGTCCACCGCCGGCGTCTGCCAGCCCTCGTCCTGCCATTGGTAAGCCGAGGGGTCGATCACTACGCAGTTATTCCGGTTATAGTCCGGTCCATAGCGCCGGGCGTAGGGATCCTGCGCCATTTTGACCGGTTGTTGCTTGTCGTTTAAGGGAACCCCGCCCACAATCAGAAACTGGTAGTTATTTTTCCTGGGATCGGCCGGATCGGGCAGATCGGTCCGGAGTGCCCAAATATTGGGCAGGCCATGATAACCCCGGTATAACTTCATTGGTAGAAACTTGGCCGGATCGGGCCGCCGATGGTAAGGCGATTGCCAGTCGTTAAAATTGCCAACCAAATAAACCTGGGCCGCCCGGGGATGAAAGAAGCCAAACAGGGTTGTTCCATCCTTTAGATAGGTGGCCCCGAGCATGGAAACCACACCCTGACCGCTGACATCCGTGTCGGGCAAATACTGGTTCTCCCGCAATAAAGGGTAGATCTCGGCATAAAGATCATTGATCGAACCAACCACTTCCGCCGGCCGTTGGGGATAAACCTCATTATGGACAGAGACCGTCCAGACCTCTTTCCCCAGGTGCTGACCGTAACAGCGTTCCAACTGTTCCCATTTGATCGCGGTACCGCTTTTATCGCCATATTTAAAACAGAAATAGTTCCGGTTGATGTCCAGCTCAAAAACGGGCCCATAGTCATCCCAGGAAGAGACCGGATACTCCTGGAAAGATTCGCTATGCCCTGGATACCACAGATGCAAAAAGGGGTTTTGAAAATTCAAACTGTACGGGGCATGAATCGTCACATGGTGCATTCTCCAACGCTCCTTTGCGCGAACGGATCAATACCAAGAATTATCTTCAGTATGCCCCGAAAAACCCCAATCAACGCTTAAAAGGGCGGTCGTTGTTCCCGGACGGCCAACGTCGAGTGGTGCACCACCCAATAAACAAAAAAGCCCCACAAGGAAAAGAAGAAGGTCGCCAGCGCCCACCAGCCCGGCGGCAGGTTTATCCGGTCAAACCTCCGTTTTTTCGCGTCCACGTAAACCGCCGCCGCTAAATAAAGATTGATGGAGACGAAAGCAACACCAAAAAGAGTTAACCAAAAACGCCAAACCATGCCTGAGCCCTCCTTTTGTACGCCGGAATCTCTGATTATGTTAATCTGGAAATAATTAAACCTATATTTAGCATAGGTTTTATGTTATATTAAGAATCAGTTACGGTTTTATGTTACATCCTCTCTCTTTTTTTCAATCTTTATTATTTTAAATTAAATTTACTCTCCATTTATTTTAACGAAGGAGGCTATACAAATTGGTCAGGAAAGGAAAGGTTCCCACGGTCGCCTATTTTTGTATGGAATTTGGGTTACACCCCGACTTTCCAATATACTCCGGAGGTTTGGGCGTCTTAGCCGGCGACTATTTAAAAGCCGCCGCCGATGAGGGTTACCCGGTAGTCGGGGTCGGCATCCTCTGGCGGAAAGGATATACCGCCCAGTATATTAACGACCAAGGTTACCCCGATGATCGCGTCCCGGAGTTTAATAACTTCTCTTTTCTCAAAGACACCGGGGTGAAGGTCCGGGTGACCATCAAAGGACAACCGGTTACTTGTAAAGTCTGGATGGTCGATCATTTTCAGAACGCGCCCCTCTATCTTCTGGACGCCGATCTGCCGGAGAATCAAGAACCGTGGTTGACCCACTTCCTCTACCGGGGCAGCGGTGATGATCGGATCGCCCAGGAAATTATTCTCGGGGTCGGCGGCGTCCGGGCCCTCCGCGCCCTCGGGATCGCCGTCGATATCTACCACTTTAACGAAGGCCATGCGGTTCTTGCCGGAATCGAACTGATCCGGGAAAAGATGGCGGCCGGGCTTTCCTTTGACCAAGCCTTAAACGCCACCCGGCAGCAGATTGTTTTCACCACCCATACGCCGGTTCCGGCCGGCAACGAAGCCCATCACCACGGAGCCCTTGTTTACGTCGGCGCTTATAACGGTCTTGCTTACGAACAGATGAAACGGATCGGGGGCGACCCGTTCAACATGACCGTGGCGGGACTGCGGCTCGCCACACTGACCAATGCCGTCTCGCAGCTGCATGGAGAAACGGCACAGGCCATGTGGCACCAGGTTACGGACGCCTCCTCCATCATCGCGATCACCAACGGGGTGCACCAAAAAACCTGGCAGGCACCGAATATAGCCCGGGCGGCTAATGACTGGGAGCATTTAATCGAAGCACACCAGGCCAACAAACAGCATTTGCTGGCCGTAATCCAGCAGCGAACCGGCCAAGTTCTGAACCCGGATGCGCTCTTAATCGGGTTTGCGCGGCGCGCCGCCACCTATAAACGGGGTGATCTGATCCTGCGCAACCGGGATGAACTCATCCCCCTTCTGGAAAGCGGCCGGATCCAACTGGTCTTTTCCGGAAAAGCCCATCCACAGGATGAGGGTGGTAAAAACATGGTGGCCAAGATTGTCGCCTTGGCCAAAGCGTTCCCGGGGAAAGTGGTTTTCCTGGAGAACTACGACATGGCATTGGGGCAGATCTTGACCCGCGGTTGCGACATCTGGCTGAACAACCCCCAACGGCCGCTGGAAGCCAGCGGGACCTCGGGCATGAAAGCCGGTATGAACGGTGTGCTTAACTTCAGTACTTTGGACGGCTGGTGGGTGGAGGGGTGCCGGCACGGGGTTAACGGCTGGCAGTTCGGCGACGGTTATACCGGTCCCAACCAGGACCAGCACGATTTAACGGCTTTATACCACGTCTTGAAAAACGAAATCCTCCCCACCTATGAACAGGACAAGGCCAAATGGGCCCGGATGATGCAGGCCAGTATTGCGACTTGTACACAGCGATTTTCGTCCCGCCGCCTGATCAACGATTACTATGAACGTCTATACTTGCCCCTCGTCACAGCGGAGCAGAAAATATCCTAAGAAAGGCCGCCAAGCGGCCTTTCTTCCCCTAAACTACTCCCCAAACTACTCCGGCGGCCCACTTTTCGTTCGCCCGGCCGAATAGTCTTCACCGCTGACGGCAATTTCTTGGTCCGGAAAGACCATCCGGCCGGACGGTAGCCGGTGCACCGTCAAAAATTGGTCCGTATTTCCTGCCGTGGCCGGGAGAGAATAGGAACGGGAGGTGTCAGCATGAAGAGCACCACCACCAGCTGGGTTGTGACCGGACTAGGTGCGGTGGTCTCCGGGCTGGGGGCGTACATGCGCCGGAGCCGTTTCGGAACCGGGATCCTCGGTTTTGGACTGGCCCACATGCTGTTAGGAATCCTCGACATGGTTCGTCCGCTGCCCGATCGGTAACATTTCCCAAAAAACAAAGTGGCCTGCCACTCCGCCACTTTGTTTTTCTTATCTCCTCTTATCTCTTTAACATCCCAATTTCTCCCGAAGGTAAGGAACAAGTTCCGCCACGGGCAGCCGCACTTGTGCCATGGTATCCCGCTCGCGGACCGTCACCGCTTGGTCCTCGGGGGACTGGAAATCCACGGTCACACAGAAAGGCGTTCCGATCTCATCCTGGCGGCGGTAACGCCGGCCAATCGACTTGGCGTCATCGTACTCGGTGTTCCAGTGCCGGCGCAACTCCTGACTGATCTCTTTCGCCATGGCCGTTAAGGGCTCTTTGCGGGAAAGCGGAAGCACGGCCACTTTTACCGGCGCCAGCTCCGGATGGAAACGTAGAACCACCCGGACCTCGTCTTTATCCGGTTCTTCGTGATAGGCATCGACCAGAAAGGCCAAGGTGGCCCGGTCGGCGCCCGCCGATGGTTCAACCACGTAGGGGACGTAATGCTCGTTGCTCTCCTGGTCAAAATACTCAAGCTTGCTCCCGCTATACTCCGCGTGGCGTTTCAGATCATAATCGGTCCGGTTGGCAATCCCCTCCAGTTCGGACCAGCCCATCGGGAAGTAGTATTCTATATCAATACAGGCCTTCGCGTAATGGGCCAGTTCCTCCGGTTCGTGCGGACGCAGGCGGAGGCGGTCCGGGTTGATCCCCAGCTCTTTATACCAGTTGTACCTTACCTCCACCCATTTATGAAAGTGTTCCTCATCGGTGCCGGGTTTCACAAAGTACTCGATCTCCATTTGCTCAAATTCGCGGGTCCGGAAGGTAAAGTTTCCAGGGGTAATCTCATTCCGGAAGGATTTACCGATCTGGGCGACCCCGAAGGGCAGCCGTTTTCTAGTGGTCGTCAAGATATTGTTGAAGTTTACAAAAATCCCCTGGGCGGTCTCCGGCCGCAGGTAAACCACGGCCGCCTGGTCTTCCACCGGTCCCATGAAGGTTTTAAACATAAGGTTGAAGTTACGGGGTTCGGTTAACTCGCCGCCGCATTCCGGGCAAGTGTCCGTCGTTATATGGTCGGCACGGAACCGCTGCCGGCATTGCTTACAGTCTACCAGAGGATCGGTAAAACCTTCCAAATGGCCGCTGGCTTCCCACACCCGCGGGTGCATCAGAATACTGGCGTCCTGACCGACCATATCATCCCGTGCCTGTACCATCCGGCGCCACCAGGCCCGTTTCACATTGTTCTTCAGTTCGACGCCCAAAGGGCCGTAATCCCAGCAACTGTTCAGCCCGCCGTAGATCTCGCTGCTTTGAAAGATAAAACCCCTTCTTTTCGCCAAAGAAACAATCTTTTCCATGGTCGTCGTGGCCGTGGGTGTTTTCTCATTTTCCATAATCGTTCCTCCTTATCGTCAAACATTGCAAAGCTATGCAGCGCCACAAGTCAAACCAAGATCGCCTTTTTAAGTAAAACGGGGCAGGGACAGATTAAACAAGAGCGGCGTCACCAAGACTTCCACCAGGGCGGCAATCAACAGCAAAACAAGGAGCAACGGAAGAAAGGCCAGGCTCGCTTTGGCATGCGCACCCAGGGTTGACCGGGAGAATTCCTCCCGGAAAAGGCTCCGCCAATTCCGGCCGCCCCAAAGCGTCCCGATGGTGGCCGCCAGTAGAAGGGCGGGAATTTCAAAGAGACCATGGGGTAATAGCCCCAGGAAAAACGTGCTTTTCGGCAGAATCCTCTCATATTCATAAAAACCGGCCAATAAACCAATGACATAGCCATTGGGCAAGATGCCGACCATTAAAGGAAGAAACGGCAAGAAAGCGCCACTGAGCATCATTAAAACGGTGGCCTTGACATTATTGAGAAAAATAATTAGAAACTGTCCCCACCAGCCGAGCACGGCTATTTTTTCGATGATGGCCATAAATTCTTCTTTAATAATCTCCTCAATCGCCTTTTTGGCCAAAACCGGATCGACCGTCCAGATCCCATAACCCAAAGCTATACTTAGGACCAACACAAAACCGGAGAAAGCAAAGAGCATCCGGTAAGTCTGGGAAAAAGGCGGTAAAGGGCGCCGTTTAAACACCAGCATCATCCTTGTAATTCATTCTTCAAGTATAGCAAAGACTGGAGAGTCCTGTCAATTTAAATCCGCCTCCGGGGGCGGCGTCCAGGCTGTTAACGACTGAAGGAAGGACAGGGCTTTCAGCGGTTTCTCCGCCCGGAGCTGAATAAAGGTGAAAAGGAGACGACCCAACTCATGTCCCAAGGCCGGATCAACCGGTCGGCGGGCCAGCACGCGGAGATCGGCCTGGTATAAAGTGCGGAGAAAAGACACGGTCGCCGGCCGGACCGGAATAAGCTGCCCGTTAGCCGCGCCGGCACAAGCGGGACAGAGCAACCCGCCTTCGGCCGGGGCAAAACCGGCAAAAGGCCCCGCGGTCCGGCGGCACCCGACGCACCGGTCCAACACGGGTTCATAACCTAAATAGCGCAACAGGCGCAGTTCAAAGGCGCGGGAGACGAGGATCGGGTCGGGGACCCTCTCCAGCACTACCAGGCCGGCCAGGAAAAACAGGAAAACGTCGCTGTTGACCTCATTCAGGGGTAAAAAAACATCCAGCACCTCCGCCCACCAAGAGGCATAGGCCATTTTCAAAAGATCGTCCCGGAGCGGGGCAAAGGACTTAATGAGCTCGGCTTGGCTTAACTGGTCCAAACTTTTGCCGGTAAAGATCAATGCTTTCAAGTACGAAAACTGCTGGGTAACTCCGACCAAACGGTTCCGGGGGCGCCGCGCCCCGCGGGCCACCGCTTCGATCTTTCCCTTTTCCTTAGTGAAAAGGGTGACAATCCGGTCGGCTTCGCCGAAACTGCGGGTCCGGAGGATAATGCCTTCGCAATGATAGAGCCCCACCAGGTCACCTCCGTGTGAACAGCGCCAGAACCAAACTTAAAATGATGCTCAAAAGCACACAGGTGCCGAGGGGAAAGTAGAAGGTGAAATTCCCCCGCCGGATTAAAATATCGCCGGGCAAACGGCCCCGCTGGAAGATTTTTTCGCCAAACTGGAGCAAGACCCCAAGAATTACGAGGAAAAGGCCGGCGATGATTAAAAGACGCCCCAGCGGTCCAAAAGGATTAGTCATCACGGCGCCCCCCTTCTTGCCATTGGCTTGTTACGTACTCATTGGCTCTAATTGCCCCGCTACGCTTCGGTTTATAATAACGGTCCCGTTCGCTAAAGATACAACCGCAGTACCCTTGCCGGTAAAGCTCGTATTCCCGGGCCAACGCTTGGCTCCGCCGGAAACCGGGCCTTAAATCAAGGTCACAGAAGGACAGATTATAGGCGGCGGCCAATTCATGTCCGACCTGACAAATTAAATCCCGGTTCTGGTAGGGCGAGATCAATAAAGTCGTCCCAAAGACAGGAATCCTCATGGCTTGTGCTTGACGGGCGGTTTTTTCCAGACGGATCCGGTAACAGATCCCGCACCGCTCCTCTTCGTGGGGGACAATCCGTTGTAAAAAGGTGGAAAGATCATACGCTTCCTCCAGAAGCAAAGGCAGTTTTTGCCGGGCGGCAAACTTCTCCAGGCTTTCCTTCCGCCGCCGCCACTCTTGATAAGGATGGATATTGGGGTTGTAGTAATACATGGTGGGCGCATAGCCCTGTTCCCGCAGAAATTCCGTGGAATAGGTGGCACACGGCCCACAGCAAGTATGCAGTAACAGTTCCAAAGCCGATGCCTCTTTTCTAACTGGTATTACTTGTCTTACGCGAAACTGGACCAAGCCGGTGCTTAGCCCAGATCCAACTCTCCCTGATTAGTCTCGTCCTTTTTGCTGTATTTTAACCCCAGATGTTCCCAGGCCAGACGGGTCGTCACCCGCCCGCGGGGTGTCCGCTGGAGAAAACCGATCTGCATTAAATAAGGTTCATAGACATCTTCGATAGTCTCAACCGCTTCTTGGGTGGCCGCCGCCAGGGTTTCCACCCCCACCGGCCCGCCGTCAAATTTACCAATGATCGTCTCCAACATCAGCCGGTCGACCCGGTCCAACCCCTTCTCATCCACTTCCAAATGGTTCAACGCGGTGGCCGCCACCGCGGACGTAATCACCCCATCCGCCTTAACTTCGGCATAATCCCGCACCCGTTTCAGCAAACGGTTGGCAATCCGCGGGGTGCCCCGGGCGCGGCGGGCCAACTCATGGGCGCCGTCCGCTTCGATTTCAATCTTTAAGATCCGAGCCGTCCGGGTGATAATCTGTTCCAAATCGGCAATCGAGTAAAAGTCCAACCGGTCAATGATCCCAAAGCGGTCACGCAGCGGCGCCGATAATGCCCCCACCCGCGTGGTCGCCCCGACCAGGGTAAAACGGGGCAGATCGATCCGGAGCGAACGGGCGCTGGCCCCCTTCCCAATGATGATATCCAGGGCATAGTCTTCCATCGCCGGGTACAGGATCTCCTCAACGGCCCGGTTGAGCCGGTGGATTTCATCGATGAAAAGAACATCGTTCTCCTCCAGGTTGGTTAGGAGCGCGGCCAGATCGCCGGGGCGTTCGATGGCCGGACCCGAGGTCACCCGGATCTGGACCCCCAGTTCCGCTGCGATAATATGGGCCAGTGTCGTTTTGCCCAACCCCGGCGGCCCGTAGAGAAGAACATGGTCTAAAGCTTCACCGCGTTTCCGGGCGGCTTCGATGAAGATCTTCAAGTTTTCCTTCACCCGCGTTTGCCCGATATACTCTTCCATCTTCCGCGGACGAAGCGAACGGTCCAGTTCCATATCTTCTTCTCGCAACCGGGGTGTAACCAACCGGGTATCCTCCATCCCAAAAACCCTCTCTTCTCCTGACTTATTCCTTTGCCAACAGGCGCAAAGCCGCTTTGATCACTTCTTGGAGGGCAAGCTCCGGGCTGGTGGCCCGCACGGCCTGCACCGCCTTCACCGCCGCCACCGTTTCGTAACCCAAAGCTTCCAAGGCCGCCACGGCATCATCCCCCGCCGGGCCGGCCACGGCAGCCGGACCGGGGGTAATTTTAAACTGCGCGGCCTCCTTGGCCAAAGTGGTTTTCAGCTCCAGAATCAACCGTTGGGCGGTTTTTTGCCCTACCCCCGGCGCCTTACTCAAAAGCTTGACATCCTCGTTAAGGACCGCCCGGCAAAACTCGTCTGCGGAAAAAAGCGACAGAATCCCCAGGGCGGTCTTGGGCCCAACACCCGAAACATTGATTAGTCGAACAAACAAAGCCTTCTCCGCCGGGTCTAAAAACCCGTATAACAACATTGCATCTTCCTTATGGACCAGGCAAGTATGGATCAACAACGGATCGCCGATCTTGATCTGTTGCAAAGCGGAGGTGGCCATCAGAATCCGGAACCCGATCCCATTGACCTCCAGAAAAACCGCTTCGTCGGAACGCTCCTTCACCGTTCCGCTTAAGAAAGCAATCATCCTTCTCCCCCCATCAGCAACCTGGTCCGGCGCCACGAATGGGCGTAACAAATGGCAATCGCCAGCGCATCAGCGGCGTCGTCCGGTTTGGGGGTGGCTTTTAAGTGAAGCAAAATCCGCACCATCTCCTGGATCTGTTTCTTCTCCGCCCGGCCGTAACCGACCACCGCCATCTTCACCTGCAGCGGTGTATATTCGGCAACCGGCAGGCCCTGCATCGCGGCGGCCAGCAAAATAACGCCCCGGGCCTGGCCGACCGCTAAAGCAGTCCGGGTGTTTTTATTAAAAAACAATTCTTCAACGACCAGCACATCCGGTTTATACTCCTGAATCAGGACCGTCATCCGGTCATAGATCTGTTTCAGCCGTTCCGCAAGGGGGCGCCCGGCAGCGGTGCGAATGGTACCATAGGTTTGGGCCGTAAGCCGTTGGCCCTGCTGTTCAACCAAGCCGTAGCCGGTAAGCGCCGTCCCCGGATCCACGCCTAAAATTAACATTGTTCCACTCCTGTTCTCCCCGGTCTAAGCTCTTTCTTCTGCAACCGGTTATTTTAATCCTTCCGACTTCGGGTTTTCCTTTATTAATTTTCCTTAACAGAAATTAAATAAAGAAGGAACGCCCTTCACCCTGTCGTATTGTTTTAGGTGAGGGAATTGCCTACCGGCAATTGTTTTCAGCGCAAGGAAAATTAGAACGGGGGTTTTAAGATGTCCCAAGCCTACCGGCATGTCCTTCAGTTAGCGGAAACAATCGGTCCCCGCGGTTCTTGCACCGAGGCAGAGCGAAAAGCGGCGCACTACATAAAAACGGAACTGGGCCGGTCGAAGCTGAACCTAATGGAAGAACAGTTTAAAGCAGTCTCTTCTTTTTCTTGGGTTTTTGGCCTCATCGATCTGCTTTTCATTGTCGCCGCCCTGATCTTTCCCAGCCGGCCAAAACCTGGGTTTTTCCTGGCTTTATTCGCCTTCATCGCCTTTATTCTTGAGTCAAGCACTTTTCCTTTCTTGTCACGCCTCCTCCCGAAAAAAAGCAGCCAAAACGTGATTGCCCATATTCCGGCCCGGAGCAAACCCATTCGCAAAGTAATCATCACTGCCCACTACGATAGTTCCCGGTCAGCCCTTAACTTCTCGCCAAAGCTGGTTAAAGGTTTTCGCCGGAGCTACCTTTTGCTGGTCGGGGCCATGGCAAGCGAAGTATTTTTGTATGCCTTGGCCGTCTTTACTTCGCTTTCCCCGCGCCTTTTATGGTTTTTATCCCTCCCGTGCGTCCTCTACATCCTGGTTACTTTCCTCACCCTCCTCCACCGGGAACTTGCCGGAGAGTATACTCCCGGCGCCAACGATAACGCCTCCGGCGTTGCGGTTCTTTTGGAAGTAGCCAAGATCCTGACCCGTTTTCCTTTAATCACTACGGAGGTAACACTGGTGGCCACCGGTGCGGAAGAATCCGGCACCAACGGCGCCCTTGCCTATCTCCGGCGCCACCGTCCCTCCAAAGACACTTATGTTATTAACCTGGACAATCTCGGGATTGGTCATTTAACCGTCGTTACGGCCGAAGGAATCCTCGGAGCGAAAGCGGCCTCCCCCGAGCTCCTCAGTCTGGCCAAAACCGTTGCCGCCGAAAAAAATTTGGCCCTGCGTTTTGCCCCGTATCACCTTTTAACCACCGACGGCACCGTCTTTTTGATGCGGAATTATCCGGCCGTTTCCTTAATGGCCTTTGATGAGGAAGGGCTGTTACCCAATTGGCACTGGCCGACCGACCAGGTCTCCTTTGTCAATCCGGAAAATTTGAACGCCGCCAAAGAATTGGTCCTCGGCATCTTGCGCAAACTGGAAAGTTAGTGTAAAAAAAACGCCGTTTCCGGCGTTTTTTTTACAGCTTGTGGGCCCGGAGTGTTTTGTCCTTGCGTCCTCCGGCCATCACCTTTTTTCGTCCTGTTCGGCCGTGGCAAGCTCGTCAAGGGTTGGCGCCAAACCTTCCTCCTGCACCTGTTCCTGCTCAACGTCGGCCACAATCCCGCGGGGTTCATCGGAATACATCTCTTCATAAATGATGTTGCCCCCAAGATCCTGGGGTGACTCGGCGGTCCCCATCTGGGCCACGGCCTGCCAGGCATCTTCCCCGTCAAAGGCCGTCTGGTCATCTTCATCCGTGGTGAACGTCCGGGCGAACGGCGGGGCTAACAGCTCCTCCTCGACCGGCCGGGAGCGCAATTCATGTTTATCTTCTGCTTCCCGTTGACAAGCAATACAGGTGGCCGCGTAAGGCAAGGCCTCCAACCTTTCCTCGTTAATTGAACGTCCGCAGTCCCGGCAGACCCCGTATTTCCCGCTCTTAATCCGGTCAAGAGCCTCCTCAATCGCGGCCTGGCGGACCCGGAAGGCATTCGCCAGTCCCAAATCCTTCTCCTGTTCATAAGTCTCCGACCCAAGGTCGGCCGGGTGGTTATCGTAAGCGGACAATTCTTTGGTCGCATCCCCTAAACTCCGTTCCGCACCCAGATCATGGTTTTGTCCCAGATCTGCACTTAACTCCATAAACTGCGCGCGAAGTCTCTTTTCAAAGTACCGGATCTTTTTTTTACTCAGCATCAGAACCACCTTTTCCTTTTAATACGGAAGTTGCTCATTGACCAGACGGACGAGGCGGGCGATAAAATTGCTGATAATCGGCAGGTTCAGACTGGCGATCTTGGCGAGAATGGCCAGAAAGATGGCACTGACTATAGTCAGGCCAACGGCAATCCCAAATCCCCTGGCCACCCCCGCCATAAAATTTAAGTAGACCAACCGTCCCGGCCGGGAAAGCAGATCAAAGATTCCCTCGAGGTTATATTTCACCATCAATTTGTGCAAAAGCACAACTTGGCTCCGGAATGGGTTTTGCCATCGTTTGTTCACTCTAAACCGGTTGGACACGATCTTTTCCCCTTCGTTAATGTGCCTGCTTTCCCCCATCTTTATGCCAAAGCCGCCCGTATAACTTATAGCGCCTGGCACCAATTAACGAAGAACCTCCTGGTAGGCCGCAAGGGTCAACCGGGCCACCCGGTCCCAGGTATAATTGGCCAAGATATGTTCTTTAAGCCCCGAATACGGCGGCGAATACAACGCCTGGCGGAGGGCATCCTTCACGGAATAGACCTCCGGCGAACAGTACCAAGCCATCTCGCCCAAGTATTCCCGGGCCGTGCCCCGGTCTGTGGTCACCAGTTTGCAACCGGCCAGCCCGGCTTCCAGGTTGACGAGGCCCGGGGTCTCATACCAGCTGGGTAAAACATGGACGCTACACGCCGCGTAAGCCGAAGCGATCCAGCTTTGATTCAGTCCGCCTAAAAAACGGACTTGGCCTTCCCCTTCCTGACGGCATTCTTGGTAATACTGATAATCATTGATCGGCCCGATTAAGATCACCTGTTGGTTGAGGGTCCGCGCCGCTTTGATCAAAGCCAGCTGGTTCTTGCGCCGGCAGATCCGGCCGACGCAGAGAACGAAATCTTTCGCCCCGAATCTTTTGGTGAACTTCTCCGGATTGGCGTAGTAAAAAAGCGGATCCACCCCGTTGGGAATTAAACGGGCCGGCGTCATCAGTTTAAACTCTTTTCGTAATAATTCCTGCTCGACCAGGCCATTGGGGAGTAAAAGGTCCACTCCGTCCAGAACTTCCTGGCGTAAAGGCTTGGTCTGGGCCCACCAGGCCAGAAAATGGTCCTTCCGGGCACGGTCAATATTGATCAAAAACTCTTGCGGGTCCCAATAGATCGGCGAAAGCACAATCGGAATTCCGTACGCCTTGGCCTTCTGGTAAAATTGGTAGGTTTCTTCAATCGGAATAATGTTAAACAGATGGACCAGGTCATAACGGGCGAAATCGGCCGTCGGTTGCGTCTTAATGTCCACCTCGACTCCCAACTGGATTAACGCTTCACGCGTCTTGTTCATCTGCACACTATCGCCGGCCAACATCCGAAACATGGAAGCACGGTTCTGCATCAAGACTCGCATCACTTCACCTCCTTGCCGTTGATTTGAACCGCCGTAAAAGCCAGTAAATCGACGGTGATTTCACACCACACCCCGCCCTTTTCCCAGTTCCATTCCGTTAACGGATAACAGTTCCAGCCGCTCAGCACCGGAATGAGCACCGGGACCACATTATATTCCGGCGGTAAATTGGCCCACAGCTCTTTCCGGACGCGATAATAACGGGAAACCCCGTCTTTCCCAAGATAAGTGATCTCCCCCCGCACCTCTCCTTCCAGCAACAAGAGTTCCTCCGTCTTGACCCGACGAAACTCCCCTAAAAAAAAATGGGCTGTGATAATCTGCCGCACCGAACAGGGGAGCTTTTCCTCCCACTTCAAAACGGTCCTTTTCTGCGCCGGCCGCCACAGCCTTTCCCCCTTTTCCCGGCACCCGCCAAGGGCAACGGCCCGCAGTTCTTCCCTGGTTACCGTTAACCGGCCGTGCAGGAGAAGTTGGATTCCCCAATTTTCTCCCCCTTTTGCTTGCATGTGGAGACGGACCGTTTCCAACCGCACATAGACCCGGTCGCCTTGGTGCACCGGCGGGACCAACTGAAACCAGGCCAAAACGGGATGGAAGTCGACCGCTTTTAGCTTGTGTTCGGTATTCCGGTACTGCCAGATCAGCGTTGGCCGGGCTTGGAGAAAAACCCCACCGTCCCCGGTTTCCCCCTCTACTTCCCCGTCTTGCCACCATAAACGGTGACTTTCTCGGAAATCCGCGGGCCTTGGGACCGGGATCTCTACATAATACTCAAAAGCATCTTCCGTAATGATTTTTTCCGCCAAAATCGTCGCCGTCGGCACCGTCGGGTCCGGAACCACCAAAACCGCCTTCTGCCTTGTCCCGGCGGTTAATTCGTATTCCAACTGGAGGAAGAGGGTTAAATCTTCTCCGTTCAGCAGACGGATCTGCTCCCCTTTGACCCGGATAACCCCGATTTGGTACTTCTGCTCCCCGGCTGCCACCCGCGCCTCCCCGCCGGCCACTGCGGCCAGCCAATCTTTCCAGGGAAGACGGACCCGGTGCCCTTTTTCCCGGCCAGCGTTGTCCACATAGTAAAGATCAAGGGTAATTTGGCCCAGACAGAAAAGCCCTTTTTTGGCCTTGACCACCCGGCTCTGGACCGCCGCCACGGTCACTTCCGTAATCATTTTGGCCTTCTCGGGTAGTTTAACCTCGGTTTGCCCGCTCCAGATCCGGGTTTCCCGGTGCCAAAGGCGCCAGAGCAAAAAACTCTCCCCCTGTCCCCCCGGCGCCAGTAAAACCGGGAGTGTTTTCTCTTGGAATAAGCGCCAGTCAAGTTTGACCGGGAGGAGCGCTTTACCGGGGGCCACCGCTATCAAGTCCTGAAGCTTTGCTTCGCCCACCAACACGCCGTCGGCGGGACCTTCCCGCGGTAATAGCACCGAAAGGGGTTCTTGGCGGCACTCCCCTTTGACGGAAGCAAGTTGTAGTTCTCCACGGAAGTGAATCCCGGTGGGGGCCAGGATGAACTTTCCCCCGGTCAGAACCGCCGTTACCGGCTGGTCTTCCGGTTGGCACGGCGACCAAGCCAGGGTTTCCGTATGCAAGCAGCTTCCCGCAGCAACCAACTGTAGCCCGCGGATCAATAAACTGTCTTCCCGCGGTGCCGTGACCGGAACCGGAGGTTGCCGTTTCCAGCCGGAAAAACTCAGCCCGATCCCGTGTTCCAAAACGGCCGTCCCCTTTTGGTCTTGGACCAAAAAATAAAGGGTGTTTGCAGCCGCCTGCAGCGGTTGTCCACGGATTAACGCGGGAGGATGGGGGTGATCCTTTTGGTAAACAACCCGGTCCGTCCAGGCCATGACTGCATCCGCGGCGGTTACGTACTGAATCGACCGCTCAATCTCGACCGTAAGCAGCACAGAGTTCCGTTCCCACCTGACCATGAAGTCTTTAATAGCTAGATCAATGCGGTGGACCTTCATCCCGAACGGCCAAGGAGTTCGCACGATCAGTTTGCCGGAACCCAGCCACCGCTTGACCATTAATTCTGCCCCTCCCGGTAAGCATTCCACTTTATAATTTATATGTCGGGGCGGGACCAAAAAAATACAGGCCTGTAAAAATCGAGGCCTGCATTCCGGGGGAATGTTGTTTAGAAATAGTAGGGACCATAGGGCGCCGCGACTTGCACCTGCAACTGTTGGGACTCGGTCACTTTGATAAAGAGCTCCACAACCACCTTCTGCCGGAGGGTGGTGCGGTCCAGTAATTCGAAGAGCACCGTCTCGATTACCGGCTTAATCCGCACATCCATCCCCGGCACCGCACCGGGAATATCCACAAACGTACTAAAAGGTACGTCTTCGCTCTGGTGGATTTCCAGATTATCTTCGTTAATAAAGAAGATCTGTTTATGCACAACACCTTGGATGATCACTTTATCTTCGATCACTTCCGCCATTAACCGTTCAATCTTGGCCACGATCTCCCGGATCTTGATGGCCGGTTGGGAAAGGGTGCTGGTATTCTCCACCAGTAACTGCTTGGTATCTTCACCGACGACCGTATCCAGTTTCAGCAGAGCACCGGGACCGAGCATCACGTTGATTTGGATGCTCTCCGTTACTTTGACAAAAAATTCAACCACAATCTTCTGGAGCAACGTGTTTTCATCCAATAATTCAAAATGGATAAATTCGATTGTTGGTTCAACTACCACATCCATCCCCGAGGTTGCTCCGGGGATATCCAGGAAGGTGCTGAACTCCAGGTCTTCCCCTTGGTGGTACTCGATGTTATCTAAACCGATGAAGAAAATCTGTTTGTGGATAATCCCTTGAATAATCACCTTGTCGTCGATGACTTCAATGGTCAAGTCCCGGATTTCTGCGGTAATGTCGTCGATCTTCTGGGCTGGGACATTAAGTGTAACGGTATCTTCGAGCAGTTCCTGTTTGGTCCCTTCGCCGATCACTTGGTCCAAACGGACCAGGGGGCCGGCCCCTTCGACCAGATTAAGCTGGTTGGACTCGGTAACCTTGACAAAAAACTCGACCACAACCTTCTGATGGAGTAGGGTTGGTTTGATTAAAGAGAAGAGAATTGTTTCAATAACCGGATGGACCTGAATATTCATCCCCGGTTCGGTCCCGAAAATATCGATAAAAGTGCTGAACGGGACGTCTTCCGACTGGTGATGAACGATATTATCCTCACCCACGAAGAAAATCTGTTTGTGGAGCACGCCTTGGATGATCACTTTATCCTGGATCAATTCAGTGGTCAAATTCCGGATCTCTGCCGTAATATTCCGGATCTTGATGGCCGGTCGGTTTAAAGTAACATTTGTCTCAAGCAACAGTTGCTTGGTGCCTTCTCCGATCACCACCTCTGCCCGCACCAATGGATCCATTAACCTATCTCCTCCTTCCAATCTTTCTGCCGGAGCCGCGTCCACGGGATTAGGTTGCACACACCTTGCTTCCGGTTTTTCCACCACACCCGCTTTTTTTTTTCGCACGCAAGCGCTTTCTCATGCTCCCCCGCGGCGACCGGAAAACAACCGGGCAGTACCACCGCCGGTTCGGTTTCGCCCCCACCTTCTTCTGTGTACCGGTCAATCAATTCCGTCCCTTGTTGTTCTTCGGTCCTTGACTGCGGAACCGTCTTTGACTGTTCTTCCATCCATAGTTGTTCTGCCGTCTTCAACTGCTCCTCCGTCCCGAACTGTTCTTCCGTTTTGAGGTTTTCTTCCGTCTTGAGCTGTTCTTGCTTCCCGTCCTGGACGACCACGGACAACAATCTTGCCTCCGCCCCGTTTTCCTCCTGTTCAACTCCGGTTCGTTCACTGCTGGTGCGCGTTTTGTTTGGTGGTTCTTCTCTTTCTCCATTGGGGGCGGGGCTTTGCGGTTGAAGCGCGTCATCGTCCAACCGCTGAATCGATAAAAGAAGCTTGTTCCCCCGGTTATCCCCGGAAACAGATGGTGTTGACGTGCACGGTGCAGGAGAATAATCTTCATCTTCTGCGGTTGTTGGGACACTGTGGTAATCAGCCACAACCAGATAGCGACGGTGAAGGTGGAAAAACCAGCATGTGCAGAGGGCAATCAAGGCTGTGATCGCAACAAAAGCGCCAATGGCCAGTGCCAACTCCATGCTCGTGCCCCCTTTAACCTCTCCCCTCGGTTGGCTAATATAATATATGAAACACTCCTGGTTTGTGCTCATTTCTTAAAAAGGAAAAATGGGCTTGCAAAGCCCATTTTTCCGAAGGATTTAGCCAACCGGTTAAGCTCCCACGGGCAAAAGGGGAACAACGGCAAAGATTACGTTGGTTACTACTTCAATCGGTACCGGGTTCGGGTTCCCGTCATTGACCACATCCAAAAGCACCACGGCCGTTTCCACCCGCTCAATGCCGGGGCCGGTCACCGCGGTGACCACCGGAAACTCCCGGACCTCCACCCCGCTTGGGGTTTGGATTGGCGCCCGGACCAGAACCGTCTCGGTCACGATCCCCGGCCCGGTGACGGCGGTTACGACCTGGAATGGTTCGGGGGCCGGGGTTTCCCCGGTCACTTCCGCATTTAAAACAATGATCTGACGGAGGAAACGGCCATCGGGGGAAAGGGTAAAGGAGATGTTTTCAATCTCAACCGCAACGGTGAAGGGGGTCTCCGGGGTGATGCCGGGGACATTCACCAGGATGGAGAAGGGAATCTGCTCCATCACCGAACGAACGATTCCGTCTTCGCTGACGAAGAAGACCTGTTTATTAATGATCCCATCGACCAGCACCGCGCCATTGAAGATCACCCGCGCGCGCAGATCGGTGATGACTCCCTGTACTTCCTTGATTTTCACTGCCGGTTGCGGTAGTTCAACGACATTTTCCACGATGATCTGCTGACGGCCGGTGACAATCCCCGCCGGCGGCACGACAACTTCGACAACCACATTGCGGACTACCGGGGCCGGAATCCGTTCCCGCCGCTCCACCAGAAGCTGCCGGAACCCTTCCCCAATCACCTGTTCTAATTTGAAGAGGGCAAAATCGCCGGTGACCAGAGGAACTTGAATGGTCTCCGTCACGATCGCATTAAAGAAGACAATCACTTTCTGCCGGACGGTGGTCTCGGTTTCCAAGTTAAAGAGGATCGTTTCGATCCGGGGCCGGATCGTGACGTTTAATCCGGGTAAAGCGCCGGGCAGATCAATGAAGAGACTGAAGCGCAGATCCTCCGCTTGATGGTATTCGATATTGTCGGTGCCGATGTAAAAGATTTGCTTATGAAGCACACCCTGAATAATTACTTTATCCGGAATTACTTCTGCGACCAAACTCCGGATTTCACCGACAATCTCCCGGACCTTGAGGGCAGGACGCTCCAAAGTCAGGAGCGATTCGTTTAAAATCTGCTTTTCGCCCTCCCCGATCACCTGCTGGACTTTGTATAAGGGTCCGGTCCCAATGGCGACCCGCTCCTGGATGGCTTCGGTCGCTTTGACAAAAACCTCGACGACGACCTTCTGCCTTAATTCCGTACTGGACACCAATTCAAAGAAAATCCCCTCAATCCTGGGGTGAACCTGGAGATCAACTCCCGGAACCACCCCGGGTAGATCCAGAAATAAACTAAAGGGAACATCTTCGGCTTGATGACGGGCGTTATTCTCCAGATCCACAAAGAAGATCTGTTTATGGATCACACCCTGGACGATCACCTTGTCGGGGATGACCTCGGTTTCCAGGTCGCGAATTTCACCGCGAATTTCATCCACTTTCAGAGCAGGTTCGGATAAAGTAAGCAGATTCTCAACCAGCTCCTGTTTGACCCCTTCGCCGACCACGCGCGGCAAAAGCAGCAGCGGACCGGTCCCCAGTGCCAAGCCGACCTGGACAAACTGGGTGACTTTGACAAAGATCTCAAGAATGATCTTTTGCTGGACAAAGAAACCGTCATCGGTCAGGTGAAATAAGATTTTCTCGATCCTAGGAAGCACCTGGACATTCATCCCTGGTTCCGCACCCGGGATCTCAATAAAGGTGCTGAAAGAGACGTCTTCAGAGAAGTGACGGACAATATTGTCAAGGCCCACAAAGAAGATCTGTTTATGGACGATACCCTGGACAATGACTTTGTCTTTAATCACTTCGGCCGTGACATTTCGCACTTCACCGGTGATATTGCGGATCTTCAAGGCCGGGCTTGGCAACTGGGTGGGACGAACCACCGGTTGCACCCGGGCCACCCGTTCCCCAACGGTCACCTCTGCTCCTTGTAATTGCTGAACCACCCCTTGATCCCTGGGAATATCCATCCGTAGTGTTTGCTCATTGTTCACCCGAATCCGGGTTACTTGGGGGTTAAAATCCGCCGCCCAAGCCGGCGGTACCGGCTCCGCTGGAACTTTCAACTGTACCCGGTCGGGCATGACCAAGGTCGCTCCGGTTTCCGGTTCAAACCGAAAAGAACCGGCCAATCCCGCCCCGGATGCCGTACGGTTGGGCGTTCCTGTTCCTTCTTCCCCCGCCGCCAGCGGGGAGGTTTGGCTTACTCCTTCGTCATCTTCCTCACCGGTTCCGGTCATCACTTCTTCCCGGTTACAACCAGCCTCTTTGTCCTGCTCTGCTTCCACTTCTGCCCCGGTCGCCTCCGGACTGGTTTCGCTGTTGCCCGTAGTCTTCTCCGGCGTTTCCTCTTCTGCCGTGGCCTCGTCTACCGGGAATTGTCCTTTTTTCACTTCCGGTGCCGACACCTGTTTTGCTTCTTCCTGGTTAACATCATACTCCATTCTTCTCATTGGCCTCCTTTCTCCGACCAACTCCCCACCCACGGGGAAAAACCGCACCATTCCCCAACTAAAGTTTGGGACTAGTACAGTATATGCTGGTCCACCAAAAGGTGCTTACCGTAGGGGAAAAAAGGAAAACAAGCCAAAAAGAAAAAACCGCCTCCGGTCAACTGCACCCCGAAACCTGGCCCCCTTCCCTTGCGGGGGCTAAAATGGGGTACCGCTCACCATGGCGGTCGGTGTCTCGACGGTCCGTGTTTTTCCGTTCTAAACCTGCTCCAGTACCAGCGGGGTTTCCTGATCAAAAAGGGCGTCCTTGGGGATTTCCAGGGTCACGTTTCTTTCCTGGAGCCATTTCCCCAGACGCCCGGGTGAACTGCCGATAATCGTAAAGAACAACTCCAACGCCTGCCGGGAGCCTTCCTGCTCCGGGTGGCGCTCCTGGGTATGGTTGGCGCGCTTTTGCTTATAGCGCTCCAGAGCATAAACGCACGCCTTTTCCACCCCGGAATCTTCAACCAACTGGATCAGTCTGGTGTACTCCTTCCGGCGTGCTTCGGCGTGCGTTCTCCAGAAAGGCGGGTCGTTCGTCCGTTCACTGGCGAGTAGGTCTTGCTTGGCCAGACTTTTGAAGCGCTTTAAAGCCCGGATCAGATCCTCTCCTTGCACTTGACACATGGCCTGATCTCCCCCTTTTCTTTTTTCGCTTTAATTCTTCACCTTGCACCGGCCGGATCTCTTACCTCCTTTCTCCTTTGTTTTTATTCGCCGGTGGGTGTGGTCAGATCAAAGACGTAATAAGCTTGGTCATCAAACTCCATCCGGTAGCAAGAGCAGGGGAAGCCGTTCTGTTTGAAAACACCGATCAGCTCGGCCTCCCCGGCCAGGATCTTCTTGCGAATCACACTGTCCGTTAACTCCTTTTGTCCCTCGTCAGCAGCGGTCTTTTTCACCGGAAAAGGGATGAGCTCTCCCATTTAATCCTTCCTCCTCTTCGCCCAAAACCCTTCAGCAAACCGGGAGAAGTTAATTCCATCTTACGCTAAAGACGCCCGGGAGTGAACTTAGTTCTTCAATGATCTTTTCCTTACTAATATTATGTCCCCTTATCTGTAGATAAATATGGGCTCTTTTGTTTTCACCATCAATTTCCATATGGATTCTTTTGATACTGATCCCATGGTCGGTAAAGATTTGCGTGAAAGCCGTCAACGCCCCCGGTTGATCTGCTACCTCAGCCCGGATCCGGGCAGTGGAAAAGACAATAAGCTTTCGTTCCAGATCATCCAATAAGACCAACACGATAAAGGCGATCGCCGTTGTCACCGCCGCCGCAACATAAAAACCGGTTCCGCAGGCCAAGCCGATACCCGCAATCACCCAGAGACTGGCGGCTGTAGTCAGACCACGAATACTGGTACCGTCCCGCAAAATGGTCCCGGCCCCCAGAAAACCGATCCCACTAACCACCTGGGCCGCCAAACGGGCCGGATCCCGGGAGGTGCCCCCCGGAAAACCATATACCGAAATGAGCATGATTAGGCAGGAGCCCAGGGCAACTAAAATATGGGTGCGTAACCCGGCCGGACGACCATGTTTCTCCCGTTCCCAACCAATAACCGCCCCGAGGAGTGTGGCCACCGCCAAACGAACAAGAATATCAGTAATCATTTTGACCCCTCCTTTACACACTTCATTTATACGAAATGACCAACGGCAAGCAGAACATAATTATAATTTCCCCCTTTTCTCCGGCGGCAGTAGCTTTTCATATACGAGAACAGCCGCCCAAACGGCGGCTGTTCGTCGCGTGACTAAAATTTGGTCAAGTTCATCGAACCGCAATGGGGACAACGTTCCGCTTCCCAGTCCACCGTATCATGGCACCGTAGACACTCCCGTTTGACCGATTGACGGCAAAAGGGGCAGAAGGCCAAAATATCATGGATTTTCTTGCCACAGTGGGGACACTTCACCAGGGCCCCTTTCGGCCGGGTAAACATGTACATAATAACAATAAAGATCATGGCCAGAACCGAACCGATAAAATCAGGGGTAAGAATGACGATTATGGGAACAAAAGTCCACATCAACCAGGAATGTTCCCGCGCACGCGCATCTTTATAGAGAAAAAACATCACCCCGCCGGCAATGACCAGCTTTATGATAAACAGCAAGATTGTCGTGGACAAAACAATCACTCCCTTTTGCCAAGTGTTTTATATATTCCCGTTCGATCTACCGTTTCCTGCCTCAAGAATCGATTTTTAACTGTTCCAAGATGGACAATAAACCGACCTTGGCGTGGAGGTAGGAAAGGCTCCCTTGAAAATAGAGACTATACGGCGGTTTAAAGGGAGCATCGGCCGTTAATTCACTGGTGGAACCATTGATAAAGGTCCCGGCGGCCATCACGACCCGCTCCTGATAACCGGGCATCTCGGCCGGTTCGGGGGTCAAATAACTGTCGACCGGTGAGATCGCTTGGATACTGCGGCAGACCGCCAGCAGCCGTTCGGGGGAGCGCAGGTCGATCCGCTGGATCACATCCGTGCGCGGATCAGTCGGGGCCGGCGCGACCGTATACCCCAACTCGGCAAAGACCCAGGCAAAGAGAGCCGCGGCTTTCAACATTTCGTAGACGCGGTGCGGGGCATCGAAAAGACCTTGAAAGAACAGCCGCAAATTCATTAACGACGGGCCGACTTTCCCATCCAGTCCGGGCGCATAAAGCCGCGCCGCTACCTGGTTGATCAGCGCTTCTTTACCCGCCAGATAACCGCCGGAGGGAACCCAGCCCGCCCCCGGGTTTTTAATCAAAGAGCCGGCGATCAGGTCGGCCCCCACCGCCAGCGGCTCTTCTTTCTCAACAAATTCCCCGTAACAATTATCCACAAAGATAATAGGCGGCTTCGGCAACCGGCGTAAAGCCGCAAAGACCGGTGCCAAGTCGTTAATGGCAAAGGAACGCCGGTCCTCATAACCGCAGGAACGCTGGAAAGCAACCATCCGGGTCCGCACCGTGAGGGAACCGAGCAACCGTTCCTGGTCGATCCGTCCGTCTGGCAAGAGGGGAATGGCCTTCACCGTGACCCCGTATTCCCGGAGGTTCCCCGGTGCGTTTCCTTCCAAACCGCAGACAGTGCGGAGGGTATCATAGGGCAGACCGGTGGCAAAGATCAACTCGTCCCCGGGACGCAGTAATCCGGAAAGACCAAGGTTGATCGCGTGGGTGCCGGAGACGATCTGCTGGCGGACCAACGCCGCTTCAGCGCCAAAAGCGCGGGCAAAGACCCGTTCCAACGTTTCCCGGCCTAAATCACCATAACCGTAGCCGGTCGAGGTGGTAAAATGGTGGGTGCCGACCTTCTCCGCCTTGAAGGCCGTCAACACCTTTTCTTGGTTGTAGAGAGCGATCTCTTCAAAACGGGCAAAGACCGGAGCCAGATTCTGTTCGGCTTTATTAATAAGTGTCCATCCTGTTTTTTGAGCGATCGACAACAAAACGTGCCTCCTTTGCTTGTTCCACACCACATAAAAAAAGGGCAGGCCGTGCCACCCTTTTTTGTCTCAAAACCCTAAAACCCGATTCCCGATTATTTCCGTATGACCGTTTGTTTTATTCGACTTCAACCTTGGGGTCGCCACTGAACTCCCGTAACGGCCGGGACGGAATAATCGTGGAAATCGCGTGTTTATAGATGAGTTCCGGTTTCCCCTCACTATCCATGATCAAGGTAAAATTGTCAAACCCCTTAATCAAACCTCGGACTTGGAAACCATTCACCAAATATACGGTGACCGGAACACTCTCTTTCCGTACCTGGTTTAAAAATCCATCCTGCAAATTAATGACGGGCTTACTCATAACATTCCACCTCCATAATATAACAACAAACCCTTTGCTTGAAAAAAAAGAATAACTAACTTAATTTATTCGACACGCGCTTAATTCTCCCTTCTATAAATTCCAAGATCTTTTGGTAAGATTTCTCCTCCTCACCCGTACGCAGGAGAAACCATCTCTCCACCGGTTCCCGGCGAAACCAGGTCTCTTGGCGCTTGGCGTAATGGCGTGTCCTTTTTTTGAGCAGGTCCACCGCCTCGGTCAAGGAGATTCGGCCCTGCACCACCGGGATCAGCTCTTTGTAGCCCAAACCCTGCATCGCCTGTAAATCGGGGCTGTAGCCCTGCGCCAGAAGGGAGGCCACTTCCTCCACTAAACCGGCGGCAATCATCCGGTCGACGCGCCGGTTAATCCGGTCGTACAACTCGGCCCGTTCCCGCCGGAGGCCAAGGTAAATAACGTCGGGCGGAAGTGTCCGGCGCTTCGCCTGTTGTTGCGCGGAAAAAGGACGTCCGGTGGCAAGAGTCACTTCCAAGGCCCGGAGGGTCCGTTTTAAATCGTTGGGGTGGATCTTCTGCGCCGCCTCCGGATCCAGTTCTTGCAGCCGGCGGTACACCGCCTCACGTCCATACACTTCCGCTTCTTGCTTGAGCTCCGCCCGTAACTGCGGATTGGGCGGAGGGGCCGGAAAGATAAAATCCTGGGTTACCGCCCGGATGTAAAGCCCGGTACCGCCCGTCAACAGCGGAAGAACCTCTGCGGCGGCCAAATGGCTCCGGACCTGATGGTAATGGTTCTGGTAATCAACAACGGTGAAAGGCTGGTCCGGGGGGACCAGATCGATTAAATGATGGGGAACCCCCTTTCGCTCCTCAAGCGAAGGCTTGGCGGTCCCAATATCCATACCCTGGTAGATCTGCATGGAATCGGCGGAGATAATCTGGGCCCCAAAGTGTAAAGCCAGATTAACGGCGAGTTCTGTTTTTCCGACGGCCGTCGGCCCCACCAAAACAATGAGCGGCCCCATTTTTCTACCTCCGTTGAAACATCTTCTCCAGTTCGGTTCGGTTGATCGCCACCATCGTTGGTCGCCCGTGGGGACAGGTCTGGGGTACTTTCGTCCGGCGCAGATCCCGGATGAGTGCCACCGCCTCCTGCGGGGCAAGCCGGTCACCGGCTTTGACCGCCTGCCGGCAAGCCATCAGCCTCAACAATCGCTCCTGCGGGTCGACCTGCCGGGCCTCGCCGGTGGCCCCCAGTTCATTCAGGAGGCTCAGAAACAAGTCCTCAACCTCGGCCGCCGAAAAACCCTGGGGACCGGAGCGGAGAATGATCGCCTCCCCACCAAAGGCTTCGAATTCCCAACCAAGCCCGCGGAGGCGTTCCCCTTCTTCCTGAATGGTCTGGAGTTGGGTTGGGGTCAGTTCGATCGTCAGCGGCGCTAAAAAGTGTTGCATCATCGCCGCCGGGCCGGAACGCAGGCGGTCATAAAGAATGCGCTCATGGGCGGCATGCTGGTCCACCAATACCAAGGCATCCGCCTCCTCCCATAAGAGGTAGGTATCGAAGAGAGTAAAGACCCGTGCGCCGTCCACTTCCTGGGCGGCAGCCGGCTCCGCCACGCCCTCCCCGGCCGTCGGCGCGGGGGCGGGCGGCGGTCCCGGGGCAAAGGGAAGGGACGCCTCTTTAACCTGGGCCGGGGCCGAAGTGGTTGTGGCCGTTTCCAACCCAGTCGCCGCTTCCTCCCCCTTACCCGGTACCGCCGCGGGCTGTTCCCGGCGGAAAACCGCCGGGGGCTTGTACGGTGTCCGCCATGGGGAGGTGACCACATGCGCCGCCAAAGCCTCCCGGATAATATGGACAATTCCGCGGAAAACTTCCTTTTCGTCCCGGAACTTGACCTCCATCTTTGTCGGGTGGACGTTAACATCAACCAGTTCCGGCGGCAACTCCAGATTGAGGAGTAAAAAAGGAAAACGGGCCACCGGTAACAAGGTATCATAGGCCCGTTCGGCGGCAGCCGCCACCAGACGGGAACGGAAAAAGCGGCGGTTTAAATAGAAATACTGTTGACCCCGGTTCCCCCGGGCAATATTGGGCCGGCCCAAAAAACCGGTGATCCGCAAGGGCCCATAAGCACCCGCCACCGGAAACAGCTCCTGACAGATGGCAGGACTGAAGATCTGCTCCAAAGTTTGCTTAGAGTCACCCGTCCCCAAGGTATGGACCAACTTCATCTCGTGATGAAGCAGGCGAAAAGAGATTTCCGGATAACCCAGGGCCAAACTGGTAACGATCTCTTTCACATTCGCCACTTCCGACGGAATGCTCCGCATGAACTTCAACCGGGCGGGCGTGTTAAAAAAAAGATTCTCCACACAGATATTGGTTCCCCGCGGGGCCCCGACCGGCTCCACCGTTTGGAGCACCCCGCCTTCCACCCGGATCTTGGTCCCCGGAACCCCTGGATCAACCGCCGTCTGCAAGGTCAAACGGGAAACCGCGGCAATACTGGCCAACGCTTCTCCGCGAAAGCCCAGGGTGTTGCTGTTCAGCAAATCCGTAAACTCCCGGATTTTACTGGTCGTATGCCGTTCAATGGCAAGGATGGCATCTTCCCGCTCCATCCCCGCACCGTCATCCACCACCTGGATCTTTTGCCGTCCGCCATTGGTCAGATAAATCTCGATCCTTTTAGCGCCGGCATCGATCGCATTCTCCACCAGTTCCTTGACGACAGAGGACGGCCTTTCCACCACTTCACCGGCGGCAATTTGGTTGATCGTCACTTCATCAAGGCGAATAATCTTCCCCATCTTGAATCCCTCTTCTGCCTCACGCTTCTTTCTTCTTTTTCAGCCGTTGCTGCCACTTAAAGAGCAGTTTTAGCGCCTCCAGGGGCGCAATGGTGTTCAAATCGAGCTGACGCAGCTCATCATAGATACGGGCTTCATCGACGGCAAACAGCGACAATTGCATTGGTTTTGTCGGCAACGCCACGGTTTGCGACTGTTCCCTCAAACCTTTCGCTTCAAGTTCCGCCAGGATCTCCGCCGCCCGCGCCAGGACCGCTTCGGGGATACCGGCCAGCCGTGCCACTTCAATCCCGTAGCTCCGGTCACTGGCGCCGGGCAGGATCTTGTGGAGAAAGATAATGCCGTCGCCCTCCTTCGCCACCGCCACATTCAGGTTCTCCACGCCCGTCAACCGATCAGCTAAAGTGGTCAACTCATGATAATGGGTGGCAAAAAGGGTCCGCGCCCCAATCCGCTTGGGGTTCCAAAGGTATTCCAAAACCCCCCAGGCAATGCTCAATCCATCATAAGTGCTGGTGCCCCGGCCGATTTCGTCCAGGATCAAAAGGCTGTCCGCGGTGGCATGGTGCAGAATGTTCGCCAATTCGCTCATCTCCACCATAAAAGTGCTCTGTCCCCCCGCCAGGTGATCGGCGGCGCCCACCCGCGTGAAGATCCGGTCCACCAAACCAATCCGGGCGTAACTGGCGGGCACGAAGGATCCGATCTGGGCCATGAGCACAATCAATGCCACTTGCCGCATATAGGTGGATTTTCCGGCCATGTTCGGCCCAGTGATGATCTGCAGACGGTGGAAGTTGTTATCAAGCAAAGTATCGTTCGGTACAAACTGACCGGGGGGTAAGACCTGTTCCACCACTGGATGGCGGCCTTCCCGGATCAAGATCTTTTTCCCTTCGTCGATCTCCGGCCGCACATAATGGTTTTGCACCGCCGTCTCGGCCAGCGCAGCATAGACATCCAACATGGCCAGGATCTCGGCCAACCGTTTCAACTCCGGCAACTGCGTCAGAACCTGTTGCCGCAGGTCTAAAAAGAGCTGGTGCTCCAAGGCCGCCCTTTTTTCCGCCGCCCCCAGGATCAGTTCTTCATACTTCTTTAGTTCCGGGGTAATGTAACGCTCGGCATTGGCCAGGGTCTGTTTGCGGATGTAATCCTCCGGAACCAGGGCTAAATTGGCTTTCGTCACTTCGAGGTAATAACCGAAGACCTGGTTATAGCCGACCTTTAAAGATTTAATTCCGGTCCGCTCCCGCTCCTGTTGTTCAAGGCCGGCGATCCACTGTTTCCCCTCACGGGTCGCGCGGATGAGCGCATCCAACTCCTGGTTATAGCCTTCCCGGAAAATATTGCCCTCCGTGATGCTGGCCGGCGGATCTTCCCGCAAGGCCTTCGTCAGTAAAGCGGTTAAATCCGGCAAGGGGTTAATCTCCCCCGCCAGCGCGGCCACGGGCCCCATTTCTTCCTGCTGGAGCGTCCGGTGGAGCGCGGGCAACAAATTCAACGTATTGCGTAACGCCAACAAGTCCCGGGGATTCACCGTCTGGCAGGCCAGTTTGGCCAAAAGACGCTGCAGGTCGCAGGTGCGCCGCAACAAACTCCGGGTCGTCTGCCGGATCCCGTGCTGAAGGAAGAAACGCTCCACTTTCGCCAGCCGGTCTTCAATCTCCGCCCGGCGGCGTAACGGTTGCTCCAGCCATTTCTTAAGCAACCGCCCCCCGGCCGCCGTTACCGTCCGGTCTAAAACCCAGAGCAAAGAACCCTGGGTTTTTTGGTCCCGAAGCGTCGTGACCAATTCCAGGTTGCGCCGGGTATATTGGTCAAGATGCATGAAATCGCCCAAATGATAAGTACGGAGGGAAATGATGTGTTGCAGTTGGCTTTTTTGGGTCGCATAAAAATAGGCCAAGACAGCACCGGCGGCACCAACGGCCGCCTTCAGTCCCTGACAACCATAACCTTCCAACGAAACAACCTGAAAGTGGGAGAGGAGCCGTTCCTCCGCCCGGCCCCATTGGAAATCCTGGGCCGGCCGGGGGGTGAGCAAAACGTCGGTCCGCCGCTTAAGCCCGGACCAGAGCGGAATCTGGTCCTCCGGAACCAAAATCTCCTTTGGTCGCCAGTGGGTAAGCTCGTCGAGGAGCAGCCCCTCGTCGGCCGCAAATTGGGTCACCACAAATTCACCGGTGGAAAGATCGGCCACCGCCAAACCATATTCGGCTTCCCGCTGCACCAGAGCCATCAAATAATTATTGGCCTTTTCTTCCAGGTACTGTTCGTCAATCAGTGTTCCGGGCGTAATCACCCGGACCACTTCCCGTTTAACCAAGCCCTTTGCTTTTTTGGGGTCTTCCACTTGTTCACAGATGGCGACCTTAAACCCTTTTGCGATTAAACGGGCAATGTAACTGCCGGCGGCGTGGTAAGGAATGCCGCACATCGGGATCCGCTTGCCCTTCCCCGCCTCGCGGGAAGTAAGCACAATCTCCAAAACTTCGGCGGCCTTTTCCGCATCCTCCAGAAACATCTCATAAAAGTCGCCCAGCCGGAAAAGAAGAATGGCGTCGGCGTACTCCTGTTTAATCCGTTTATACTGTCGGAGCATGGGAGTATCCTGACCCAAATCAGAACACCTCCCGGTCGATGACTTCCCCTTGCAAGGTATGGGTCAAGCCCTTCTTGATTTTAACCTTAATCTCCGTGCCAACCAGTTCCGGACCGGAAGCGGGCGGCGCAAACAGCACCAGTTTATTGCTGCGGGTCCGTCCGGTAAAGATCTCTTTCCGCTTCGGGCTGGGCCCCTCCACCAAGATCGTTTCGACCTTGCCCTCCAAACGCTGGTTGGCCGCTTTGGCCTGCTTATTCACCACCTCGATCAACCGGTACAAACGATCCATCTTCACTTCCTCCGGCACCTGGTTGGTCATCTTGGCAGCCTGGGTACCAACCCGCGGTGAATAGGCAAAGGTAAAGGCGGCGTCAAAACCGACCTTCTCCACTAGATCCAGGGTGTCCTGGAAGTCGGCCTCTTCCTCGCCGGGAAATCCAACAATCAGGTCGGTGGTGAGGGCCAGATCGGGAATGTGGGCGCGTAACTTGTCCACCAGTCGCAGATAGTCATCGCGGGTGTATTTCCGGTTCATCATCCGCAGAATTTTATCACTCCCGGCTTGGAGCGGCAGGTGGAGATGCTCGCAGACCTTGTCCGCCGCCGCCATTTGCCGGATTAATTTATCCGAAAGGTCCTTGGGATGGGAAGTCTGGAACCGGATGCGAGTAATCCCCTCGACCTGATTGATCATACCCAGGAGGTCGGCAAAATCCGTCCGCTCGGCCGCCGGAAAATCCAGACCATAACTGTTGACGTTTTGGCCAAGGAGGGTAACCTCCTTGACCCCCGCGGCCGCCAGGCTGCGGACCTCCGCCAGGATCTTCTCCGGACGCCGGCTTTTTTCCCGGCCGCGGACGTAAGGAACAATACAGTAGGTGCAGAAATTATTGCACCCGTAGATCACTGTTACCCAAGCCTGGAAGGGGCTTTCCCGTTTCACCGGAAGGTCCTCCTGGACCTCGCCGTCCCCGGGCACCTCCAGGATCCGGCTGCCGGTTTCTCTGATCTTCATGATCAGTTCGGGGAGCTGATGGAGGTTGAAGGCCCCAAAAAGCAGATCAATATGGGGGTGATGCACCGCAATCTTTTCCCGTACCGAAGGGAGTTGGGCCATACAACCGCCCACCCCGATGATCAGGTCCGGGTTTTTTTGCTTCAGGGGTTTTAGATTACCCAAATGCCCGTATAAACGGTTTTCGGCATTCTCCCGGACACAGCAAGTATTCAGGAGAATGACATCGGCCTCTTCCGCTGTGGCCGCTCTTGTGTAGCCTACTTTCTCCAGAATCCCGGCGGTTTTTTCCGAATCGTGCACGTTCATCTGACAACCGAAGGTTTGCAGGTAATATTTGTGCTTCCGGCAGTTTTCCAACTTCATCACCCTTACTATAGGATAACGTAAAAAGAAAGTTTTAGCAATTATCTTTGCCGCCGGTTCGTACAAAAAAAGGCCGTTTCCGGCCTTACTTTAACTTATTGTTTATTCTTCAGAATTCTCCGCTTCTTGTTTGAGCGCTTCCTTCCCCTTCTCCACAAGCTTTTTTACCATATTGCCACCGATTTTCCCCGCTTCGCAGACCGTCAGCTCGTCACCGCCCTGGGCGAGATCGTCGTCTAACCCGAAAAGGTCGGCCACTTCCCATTTCAACTTCTCCAGCTGGCTTTTTCTTTTGTTGGCCGGCCGTTTTCTTTTGGCCACCTTGCCACCTCCAAGTTTCTCCGGGCAAGTCCGGGAGTTTCTTCGGGTATAGCTTGCCCAACCCCGCCGCAAAAAATCAATCTGTTGTTGGTCAGCAATAAAAAAACCGGCGCTGCCGGTTTTAAGATTAAAAATATTTCTTGGTATCAAGGTACTCCTGGACAATCTGGAGGGCTTCCCCAAAGCGCTGGAAGTGGACGATCTCTCTTTCCCGTAAAAACTTGAGCGTATCATTTAAGTCCGGATCATCGGAGAGATCAATCAACCATTCGTAGGTCGCCCGGGCTTTTTCCTCGGCCGCCATGTCTTCATGGAGATCGGCAACGGGATCCCCTTTTGATTGGATGTAAGCCGCCGTCCACGGCACCCCTTCACCATTAACAAAATAAAGAGCGCGGTCATGATCGGCGTAGTAGGCACCTAACCCGGCCGCTTTAATCTCCTCAAGGGAGGCCCGATCCATCAGTTTATACACCAAGGTGGCGATGATTTCCAGATGGGCCAGTTCCTCCGTGCCAATATCCGTTAAGATCCCTTTAGCTTGGGGGGTAGGCATATGATAACGCTGGGTCAGATAACGCATGGAAGCGGCCAATTCCCCATCGGGCCCTCCATATTGGGTGATTAGGTACTTCGCCATTTGCACATTCGCCCGCCCAACCTTGGCCGGATACTGTAATTTTTTTTCATAAATCCACATTGATGACAACCCCCTATTCGTAACAGATTTCCCAAGGCCAGGGCTGATCGATCCATTGCCAGGGATAAGCGCTTGGTTCCTGCCAGGTCAAAGGGCCATAACGGTCCTGATATTGTCGTTTTAGAACGGCAAGTTGCTGGACGAAGGAATTATATTCCATCAACGCACGCTGGTCGGTGGGATGGGTATCCAGATAAAGGTGGAATTCCAAGACCGTAAACTCGAGCGCCATTAACTCTTTAAGCATGCACAGCTGTTCCCGATCCATCTTCCAAGCTCCTTTCACCTTTTATGTCCCCGGTACGGAAAGTAAAGTTCGGGAAAGATGGTTCCCTTCAGCAATCCTTCCATGGGGTCCAGTCGTTTGGAGAAGATTTGAAACGGAACATATGCTCTGGCCAAACGCATTTGGTCGTTGGGTGTGAACATCTGAGCAATCCCTCCTTTGTGTTCTCCAGAACAAACACCAACGGTCGTTTTGGATTACTATATCCTATTCCTGTCCGTAAACAATGGCCCCCCTTGGACCAGGAAAATGCTCCGGTCCCACCAGCAGTCCCGAATAATGCAGAAAAGCCCTTGTCTGTACCAGACAAAGGCTTTTTTCCAAACCTTAATTAAAACAGTTTTATCGCGAGATTAAGTTGATTTTATGGAAAGGATTTCCAGCTTTAATGTATAATGAGTGTAGTTACCAAGTCTTTCATGCCGGCAACTGCCCGCAAGCTCCCCCGGGATCAAGCAGTGTTTTGCCGCCGGCCCCGGGGGCAAATGCGGGCGGCAAACCCTAAAGGCGGACAGCAACCGGCCATTGGCCGTAATTCTGTGGTAGCTAGAGACGACCGATTTATACTTTAATATTTTCTAAAAAGAGAGGTGAGCCAAGTGTCCCGTTCCCGTCATCAGCACCGCCACTTTCAATACACGCTGGATTTAGTCCCCCCCACCATTCCTCAGCTCGGAGCAGAAGTCAAACTCAGTGCTCTGGATGAGTTCTGGGTCAAGACCTTTTTGCGCGATCCGCACCACCCACCGAAAGATCCGTTTTGGGTGACGATCGCCAACGAGGACTTTATTTAGTCCACAATAGATCTTCCAGCGAGCGGCCGCCGAAAATCCGGTTTAAATACATGGACAGCAGGGTAAAACGGTCGGTAAAAAGCAAAACGCCCACCCCGACCAGGAGTAACCCGGAGAGGAAAGTGCTGACCCGGGCATAGCGGCTGATTTTTTTTGACCAAAAGTAGAACCGGCGATAAGCCAATGCCATTAAGAAAAATGGGGTCGCCAAACCCAACGAGTAAACGAGAAGCAGCCAAACCCCGGTCGCAATCTGCCCTGAAGTTCCGGCCAAGGTCAAAATCAGGCCCAGGATCGGTCCAACACAAGGTGTCCACCCGAAGGCAAAAGTGACCCCCGCCAGAAACCAGCCGGCGATTCCGACCAGCGGCTTCTTAAAATGAAAACGGAACTCCTGCTGCAAAGGGAAGACGCGCAGTATTCCCCATTGCGACAGCCCCAGGAGAATAAGGAGCGCGCCCCCGGCTCTAAGAAAGAACACCCGGATCCCGGAAAGATACTGCCCCAAAGCGGAAAAAGCCGCGCCCAGCAACACGAAGACCAGGGTAAAACCGAGAATAAAAACGGCGGCGACCTTCACCATCCGCTGCTGGTCATACTCCTCATCGGTCGGCAGCGCCCCGGTTAACACGGCCAGGTAACCGGGGGCCATAGCCAGAACACACGGGGATAAAAAGGAGAGCAAGCCCGCGAAAAAAGAGAGGAAAACACCAGGCTTCTCCATCGACCGGTCCTCCTTTCATTCCATCCTCCGAAGAAAACCTAAATATAACTTGTGGCGTTAGTGCACAATTTAACCCAACTTAACCCAACAAAAGCGCCTGCACCCCTACGGTAGATAGCGTTCCAGCCTGGTCTGCAACTGCCCGTAAGTAAGCGCCCCCATATAAATCTCGAGAATCCGTCCGTTCTGGTCAATAAAGACCGTCGTCGGAACCGCCCGGACCCAGTATTTATCGGCAGTTTGATCTTTTACATCCTGGAGAACCGGAAACTCCATTTCCGCGGCGGCCACAAAGGCCCGCAATTGTTCCAGACTACTGTCTTCCCACGTGTTCACCGCCAAAATCTCCAAGCCCTGCTCCCGGTAGTCCCGATAGAACCGGACAAATTCGGGAATCTCGCGGCGGCAAGGTGGGCACCAAGTAGCCCAGAAATTAACCATGGTCAGTTGGTTTTTCTGGTAAATTTCCTTTAACTCCACCACTTGCCCGGCAAGGTCGGTCAATTGGAAATTGGGGGCTTTCGCGCCCACCCGCGGCAATTCCTCCTCTTGTTCTTTTTTACCGGCCAAACCGAGACTAAAGCCCACGACCAGCAGAACGACCAACAGGAGACCAAAAATGAACAGCCTCTTTTTCCCTTTCTTCATCGGTGTCTAACCTCCCATATATACGGTACTGGGTATACTATACTATAATGCAAATCAGACCCTTTGTCAATCTTTTCTTCCCCGGCACGCCGGCCAAGCCGAAATCATATCTATAGTTCCGGGAGGGGTTAAATTGAAGACAGGTCGCATCCGGCATTTTTTTGCCGGGGGAAATACCGGCGTCGGTTTCTATTCCTTTTATGATCAGGTGGTTGGTCCCGACCCGAACCGCCTTTATATTTTAAAAGGCGGACCGGGGACGGGAAAATCAACCTTTATGAAGCAAATCGGTACGGAACTGGCTGGGCGTGGTTTTGATCTCGAGTATCTTCACTGTTCATCAGATCATCATTCCCTCGACGGGTTGCTGATTCCTGCTTTAAAAACAGCTTTTCTTGATGGTACGGCCCCCCACACCATCGACCCGGTCCATCCGGGAGTGGTCGATGAGATCATCAACCTCGGTGCCTTTTGGAACTTGGAAGACCTTAAAGCCAAGCAAGGGCCGATCCTGGCCACCGCGCAACAAAAGAAAGCCTGCTTCGAGCGGGCTTATGTCTATTTAAATGCCGCCCTCGCGGTGTACCGGAATTGGCGGAAAACCAATTATTCCTGTTTAGACCAGCAGGCCTGGCTTACTGTTCTGCATGAGCTACAGGCGGACCTCTTCACCAACCGCCGCCCGACCGGGGAAAAAGGGCGGCTCCGTCACCTGTTTGCCAGCGCCATTACGGCTGATGGTCCCGTTCATTTTTTAGACTCCCTCGGTCAAGCGGCCTCCCGCATATATATCCTGGATGGGCCACCCGGCACGGGACGGGCGGAAATTTTAAAGCGTCTGGTCACCACGGCGGTCGACCGCGGTCTGGCGGTCGAAGTTTTCCATTGTGCCCTTGATCCGGCCAAATACGAACACCTTTGGTTCCCGGATTTGAAAACCGCCGTCTTCACCTCGACCTGGCCCCATAAATATTCGCCCCCCGGAGATCGTCAATGCCGTTACATCGCGACGGATACTTTCCTCAAGCCCGAGCAGAACTTATACAGTGCGATCGTGAAAGAAGCCCGCCTTGTCTTCTTGGACCTTTGGGCCAGAGCCATCAATTGGTTGAATAAAGCAAAAAAACTCCATGCTGACCTTGAAAAACTTTACCTCGACAGCATGAATTTTCACCAAATCACCCACCTGCGCAACGATATTTTACACCGTTTGATCCACAGTTAGCCCCGGTTTACCCCGCAGCACCTCTTCCAAATAAAGAAAGATCCAGCAGGAAAAAGGAGACGACCCACGAATAAATTGCTGGATAGTATTTGTACAGAATGAGGTGCATAACAGATGGACTTATTTAAAAAATGTTATGATTATACGATGGCAAAAGAGGCAATGGCCGCCGGCTTGTATCCTTACTTCCACGCCCTCCAATCGGGTCAGGATACGGTGGTCACAATGAGCAACAAAGAAAACGTGCTCATGATCGGTTCCAACAATTATCTGGGTCTGACCAGCGATCCGCGGGTCATCCAAGCCGCCATTGAGGCCACCACCAAATACGGCTCGGGCTGTTCCGGTTCCCGGTTTCTCAACGGGACCCTTGATCTCCACGTCACGCTGGAAGAACGCCTGGCCCGGTTTATGAAGAAAGAAAAGGCCCTCCTTTTCTCGGCCGGTTTTTTAGCGAATCTGGGGATCATCTCGGCCATCGCCGGACGGGGTGATTATATCCTCTGCGACCGGGCGAACCACGCCAGCATCTATGACGGTTGTCGTTTATCCTTCGCCAAAATGTACAAATACGGGCACAACGACATGGACGAACTGGAATATCTCCTGCAAAAGTTGGGGAAGGATGCACCGAAACTGATTATCACCGACGGCGTCTTCAGCATGGAAGGCGATCTGGCCAACTTGCCGGCCATCGTACGCCTGGCCCGTGACTACAACGCCCGTATTTTGCTGGATGACGCCCATGGCATTGGCGTGCTCGGGGCCAACGGGCGGGGAACAGCCGAGTATTTTGACCTGGAAGACGAAGTAGACATGATTATGGGCACCTTCAGTAAATCCTTTGCTTCCCTCGGCGGTTTTCTCGTCGCGTCCGAGCCGGTTTGCCATTATGTTCAGCATGTCTCCCGGCCGCTTATCTTTACGGCCAGTATGACCCCGGCTTCAACGGGAGCCGCCCTGAAAGCCCTGGAAATCATCGAGACCGAACCCGAGCGCCGCGCGCATCTCCTGGCCATCGCCGCCGAGTTCCGGACCGGCTTGAAAACCCATGGTTTTACGGTCAGGGACGGTGTTACCCCGATCATTCCCATTTTGGTCGGGGACATGAGCAAAACGTTCCTGTTCTGCAAGGTCCTTTTTGAAAACGGGGTCTATGTCAACCCGGTCGTCGCACCGGCCGTCCCGGCTGACGCCACGTTGATCCGCACCAGCCTCACCGCCACCCACACCCGGGAACAGATCGACCGCGCCCTGCAAACTTTGGTTAAAGTCGGTAAAGAACTGGCAATCATCCCCGCCTGACCACCGACCACCTGCGAACTGCTTTGCGGTAACCGGCAGCAAAAAGCCTCCTGACCGTTGTCGAAAGGAGGCTTTTAGTTTTTGCCGTTATTTCGTTTATGTAATCTTACTGGAAATCAATCCCGTAAAATTTCCGGGTTAGTTTCTCCTTGAGCCGTTGGGAGACAAACCGGGCGATAAACGGAAATTTCGTGGAAAGGAAGTCTCCCGCCACGTAATAGGGGCGGGGATTCCGCCGCCGGACGATCTTGAGAACTTCCGCGGCCACCACCTGCGGCGAGGGGGAATTTTCCATGTTCACATCAATCACCCGCCAGCAAGGATCGGTCCATTTTTGGTAGGGAGAGCCTTCCTTTAAGCCGAATTTCGTAACATTATTAAAGTTCGTTTTAATATCCCCCGGCTCCAGGCTCACGACCTTCACTCCAAAGGGCCGGAGCTCCTGGCGCAGCCCTTCCGTCAGGGCTGATAACGCTGCCTTGGTCGCCGAATAATGAACCTGAAAGGGAATGACAAACCGGGCGGCTAAAGAAGTGACGTTGATGATTAAGCCTCTGCCCTGTTCCCGCATCAGTGGTACAACCGCTTGAATTAAACGTAAAGCCCCAAAATAATTGGTTTCAAAGATTGCTTTGGCCTCCGCCAGGGGAAACTCTTCCAGGGGACCAAAGACGCCGAACCCGGCGTTGTTGATGAGGATGTCAATACCCCCAGCCTCTGCCAGAAAACGGTCGACGCCGGCGCGCACCGAATCGTCGTCATTTACATCCATGGCCAGAAATTTCACCTTCTGGCGCAAGGATTCGGGGAGCGTCGCCACCTTGGCGAGATTACGGGTCGTCCCCCAAACCAGACACCCCTCCTCCGCCAATGCTTGCGCGATGGCGGCGCCAATTCCCGAAGAAGCTCCGGTAACGAGTACTTTTTGCCCTGACAAGCCTGTTGCCATCGAAAAACGCTCCTTTACGCTTACTGTTCACCGGCCGTTACTTCCGCCAGCGGATCCGGCCGGGGATCCTTTCCGCCAAAAAAGATCTTTACCCGCTGCCAAAAAGTCAGCCCCCACTTGTCCCAGGTTTTCAGGACTTGATCCGTCACGTCTTCGCCACCAATCTGGAAACCGCCCTTGAGCAGGATACAATCCAGCTTTTTCTTTTTGGCCACGTGAGCCACAACCGCTTCCAACTCCTCGAAAACAGCGGCTTCTTTCTGCCGGTAGCTTTCCGCCAATTCCTGTTTTTTCTGATCGATCCGGGCCTGGGCCGCCACGGCCAACTCCCGGCTGCGCCCGTAATCCTCCGGACTTAACGCCCGGATCTGTTGCTGGTGTTCGGCCAAAACCCGGGCGGTAAACTCCTCCAGAAGTTGACGGTTGGCTTTGGCCCGCTCCTCCAAGGCAATAAAATGGGGAGCCTCCTTTTTAACCTTGTTTAGATCGAGCAGCCCGATTTTGGGTTCGGGGGTTTTTGTTTTCGCTTCTATTGTCCAGTGCGGCCCGGCACAAACAAAAACCAGAAGGAGTAGGCCTAAAGTAAGAGTAACAACGAGAATAAGTCTTTTTCCCATCTTAGAACTCCTCCTTGGAAGTACTTAAACCGATCATAAATAAATTGTCACAAATTTAAACGATTACCTGTTTTTAGGTCGGTGCCAACACAAGAGATATTCAACTTACCGGAGCAATCTCCTGCCGGGAATAATTAGGGCCCCGGCAAAAAAGAAAAAAAGAATAACCCGCCACCTCTGGCGGGCCCTTTTTGATAACCGAAAAAACCAGTACTAGTATTTCACCCTTTTTCCGGTATGAAGCAGGATCGTCTCCTCCCCAATGTTGGTGGCGTGGTCGGCAATCCGCTCCAAAAAGCGGGCAATCATATTAAAACGGATCGTTTGCCGGAGCAAATGGGGTTGACCTTCCATCAGTTCCCCGCTGGTCAACTCTTTATAAATGGTGTCATAAAGATTGTCGGCCTCTTCGTCTTTACGGCAGACTGCTTCGGCCAGGTCCGAATTACCATCAAGAAAAGCCCTTAACGCCACTTCCAGCATATTAAGAGCTAACGAGGCCAATTGTGGGATATGAACCAACGGCTTAATATATTCATCATTTTTTAACTCCAGAACGATCTCCGCAATATTGGTCGCATAATCGGCGATCCGTTCCAGATCCTTGGCCATCTTAAAGACGGAAAGACTACTGCGCAGTTCCTTCCCGTGGGGGTTTTTTTCCGCAATAAACCGGGTTATCTTGTCTTCAAACACGATCAGTTCATTATCAAACAGGTCATCTTCGCGGATAATTTCCAAGGCGGCTTCCGGATCTTTTTCCACCAAAGCATGGATCGACCGGTGAACCCGTTTTTTAACCGCCTCCCCCATCCGTTCGATCTCCGACATCAACTGTTCAAGCTGGTTCAAAGTAACCACACCTTTCTCGTAAATGTACTTGGCGCCCTACTTTTAGTAACGACCGTTCTGGTAAAATAATTCCCCGTAGCATTATTATTAGTTACAAAAGGATAAAATCCTTCTGTGATTTGTCCGTACCATCTCCCCCTCCCGCCCTCTTCTTTACCGGTAACGGGGAGGATTTAATGTTAAATTAGCGAAAACATAGATGATCGGCCATCGTAAGTTGAAGCAAAGGAGGTGGCGTGAAAATATCCTTTGGGATAATTTAAATCCCGGTCTCATCTCTTTATTTTTGTCTTGGCCTATAACTTAACAACTGAGCATAGGATTACGGAAAAGTATTCTCTTTGGGAGGAGTTTTACCATGCCAATCAAAATCGTCACCGATTCCACCGCCGACCTCTCACCGGAACTAAAAAGCCGCTATGGCATTGAAGTAATTCCCCTTGTGGTCCACTTCGGTGAAGAGGTTTACTACGATGGGGTCGACCTTACCCAAGAGGAGTTTTTAGAAAAAGTCAAGACTTCACCCCATTTCCCCAAGACGGGTCAGGCGACACCAGCCGCTTTTCTTGAGCTTTTCCGCCGCCTCCTCGCGGAGGGAAATGAAGTCTTGTATGTCGGACTCTCGGCAGAACTATCCGGGACCTACGCCTCCGCCTGCCTGGCGGCACAAGAATTGGGCAACGCCCCCATTGCCACCGTCGATTCCCGTAATCTGTCGATGGGCATCGGTATTCTGGCCTTGCATGCCGCAGAAATGGCCGAACAAGGAATACCGCTTCAGGAGATCGCCGCCCGCCTCACCGCCATGACCCCACGGGTCAGAACCTCCTTCATCGTCGATACGTTAGACTTTTTATATAAAGGGGGACGACTGACCCGGGCGCAAGCGCTGGTCGGTAACGTTCTGCAGATTCATCCCCGGATTGAGGTGGTCGACGGGAAGATGTGCGTCCCGGAAAAATTCCGGGGCAGTAAAAGCAAAGCCAACGCCCGTCTATTAGAATGGGCCACCGCCAACAAAGCGCGGATCGACAATAACTGGATCTCGGTGACCCATTGTCACGACACGGAAGCCGCCAATGAACTCGCCACACAGCTCCGGGAGATGGCGCTTGCCCGCAACGTTGTCATTACCGAAGCCGGCGCCGTTATCTCCACCCACTGCGGTCCGGGCACCGTGGGCATTATTTATCTGGAAAAGGCGGAAAACGAGCCTTAAACGAAACAACAAGGGGACCGCAACGGTCCCCTTAATACTTTCCCCGTCCAACTTTCCCCCGGATAACTACCAGTCGCCGCCGGAACCACTCTCCACCATCGCCAGGAAAACCTGGACAATCTCCGGATCCAATCTTTTCCCGGCTTCCCGCTTGAGCACCGCCAAGGCGTCGGCCGGTGAAAGCGGTTTCTGGCCGGGGGCTCCGTAGCGCAACTGGTCATAGCAATCGGCGACGGCAATGATCCGGGCCGTCCGTGGAATCTCCGCTCCCCGCAGGCCTTTGGGGTACCCGCTCCCGTCCCAGTGTTCATGGTGGGTAAGCAGATACCTTGCTACCTCCATCGTCTGGGGCGAAGCATTGGCAATCCGGTATCCGGCCACCGGATGCTCCTTCAGCTTGCGCGATTTCTCTTCCGTCAGGGGCCCCGCCGTCGCCAGCAGGGACTCGGCCAAGACGATCTTACCCAGATCATGGAGGAAACCCGCCTGTTTCAACCGGTTCAATTGGGAGGGGGACAACTGCAGCGCTTGACCGATGGCCACGCTTAAACGACTCACCCTTTGCGCGTGCTCCGCTTCCTGGGGAAATCTTTCGTGAAATGATTTAATGATCCTTTGGATCGTCTCCTTACTAAACCGCTCACTATCGTTGGCTTTTTCCAGATACATCCGCTCTTCCGCCTTACTGAGGACTTGGGCCAGATTTTCGGTGGCGGTATTTTTCGTGGCACAACCCAGGGAAATACTCCCCGGAAGATCATTGATCCGTTCCTGCGCAAACTGGGCTTTAACCGCCATCCGGAGCTTTTCTCCTTCTTCCCGTGTGGTCCGAGGTAAAAAGAGAATAAATTCATCCCCGCCCCACCGCGCAATAACCACACCCGGTTTTTGGCAAACTCTGGTCAAAACTTCCGCCGCCTTCTTCAATAGAAGATCCCCAACCTTGTGCCCAAAAACATCGTTGGTCAGTTTGAGGCCATTCACATCTCCGATCATCACCGTCAGCGGAAGATTACCCTCTATATCTAGCCTTTTCAGCTCTTGATCGACATAGCGCCGGTTGTACAGTCCAGTTAAAGGATCATGAAAACTAAGAAAGATCAGTTCCCGTTTATTGTTATATTCTTCGGTCACATCCCGGATATAGGCACCCACTCCGTACCGTCCGTTGGCGAGTTTAACCGGAAACTTCGTGGCCGCAAAGACCTGGTCGCGCCAGATTAATTCTTCCTCCACCACCGTCATGGCGGTTAAAACTTTAAGGTCGGTTCGTTTGCTGAAGGCCGCAAACTCCTCATCGGCAAACGTGAAAACATCCCCGCCAATGACATCGCGGACTTCTTTGCCATAAAAATCGGCTAAAGCTTTATTGACCAGAAGGTACCGGAGATTTTCGTCTTTTAAGTAAATAAAACTCTGGTTGGCATTGATATAAGTTTCTAAAATCTCATTCAGGATACTGTTCGCCAGGTAATTCGCTTTTAACCGGTGATAGTTTTTGAAGACCAGAAGACTGAGCACGCTCAGCAAAAGCAGCACTCCGGCCGGTACTAGAAAAAATCCGCGCTCCGGCGTCCCTAGCTTATTCATTTCGAAGGCACCATAAACCAAAAAAAAGAGCAGCAAGACGAAGAGGAACACAATGGTGATCATGGTTTTTCTCATTCCGAACCCTCGCCGCACAAATTTGGATCGTCGCGCCTGAACGTTTAATTAAACAAGAAAAAACAACTCGCCTTCGGTAGCCCGGCTGTCTTGGTTTAACCGCAATTAAACTTTAGACCCGTGGCTTTGCGTCTCCGGCTTTCGCCGGATTTGCCCTTTCGTGTTAAGTTGTTTCCCGCAATGTAAAAATGTAAATCGGGATAAAAAAATCACTATAAATGATCATAAAAATAGTAGCATGAACTAAATTGTAACGCAACCATTAAATCATAATTTTGCCGATTTTTACCCTTTACTGCCCTTTTTTCTTGGAAATCAAAACTTTGACGGGATTTTCGCGGTTGATGGCAAAAAGATGAATTGTGAAAAAGAGGAAAACAGGTGTGTTGCCGGAAATTAGAATACTAACCAAACCCATTCCGAAGGAGGGGTCAAGATGTACAGCTTAGACCAACTCCTCTCTTATCTTGTGTTTATCACCGTTCTTACCTTTATCTTTGAACGGATCATTGAGAATTTACTGATCCCTTTGCTCCCCCCAGTGCCGGAAAAAGGGGAACAGCCGGACGAAAAGATCAGAAAAATGGTGGCTTTTCGCACTTATCTGACTTTGTTTCTAACCTTCGTTTTCGGTTTAGGGCTGGCGCTGGCCAATCCCCGCTTCCGTCTGCTCACGGGCGGACTGGGCATGGAAGCCACACCTTTAATCGACAGCCTCTTCACGGCCGCGCTGATGGCGGGCGGCTCCCAACCGCTCCACTCCATCATCGAACAGGCCCGGGCGAAAAACGCGAAAAACAAGTAACTTTTCCCGCCTCGTCCCAACAAAAACCGGATCCGGATTGATTTTTCCGCCAAAACCTAGTAATTTATAAGTGCAGAAAGAATCTTTTTTCCAAAGGAAATGATGTAAAAATAACAAGGAGAAGAAGAATGAAGTACAAATTAGTCGCAGTTGACATCGACGGCACCCTTCTTGACAGCAAGCGCAACCTGACACCGGAGACGCAAAAAGCAATCGCCGAAGCCGTTGCGGCCGGGGTGATCTTCACCATCTGCACCGGCCGGCCGATCCAAGGCGTTGAACCGCTGATTGAACAATTGGGGTTGGATCTACCCTTTATCACGTACAACGGAGCTATGATTGTCATGGGTAAATCGGGGAAGATCCTGTACACCCAAACAATGCGGGGTGAAGACGCAAAAATTGTATACCAACTGGGCAAAAAACTCGGCACCACCGTGGTCATTTGGGCCAACAACCAACTGTATGTCCAACCGCTTGGCCCCGAAGCCAACGCCTACGCCCGCATGGTCCATTCCGAACCCAAGCCCATCACCGATCTGGAAGCACTTCTTGCCCAAGGGGTAACAAAAGTTCTGTTTTACGACGAAGTAGAGACGATCCGCCACTATGAAAAAGCGATTGCCCCCGACGTCCCCCCCACGGTCAATTATTGCACCTCGCAACCGTTCCTTCTGGAATTTGTCGACCAGAAAGTCTCGAAGGCCAACGCCTTAGCCCGCCTGGGCGCTTACTACGGCATCAGCCGAGAAGAGATGATCGCGATCGGGGACGGGTTTAATGATCTGTCAATGATCAAGTACGCCGGACTGGGGATCGCCATGGCCAATGCCGAAGCGGCCATCAAACAACAAGCCGACTATGTAACGCTCTCCAACGATGAAAACGGCGTCGCCCACGCCATCTACCGTTTCTGCTTAAATAAAGCACGGTAGGTTTTTACGGCCGGTTTTGTTTAAAAGTGTATTATTATTAATACAAGGTACAAAAACAAAGGAGGGGGAGTTTTTGAACATTACAAAGATACCCTACGGTAGTGTCGGGGGAAAAGAAGTCTTTCAGTTTATCCTCGAAAACAAGAACAACATGACGGTGAAGATCATCAATTTCGGGGGAATCATCACTTCGCTCCTGGTTCCGGACAAAACCGGAAAAATTGACGATGTGGTCCTCGGCTTTAACAGCTTGGCCGACTATCTATCCGAGCATCCTTACTTCGGCGCGCTCATCGGTCGTTTCGGCAACCGCATCGCCAAAGGCCGTTTCGTGCTGAACGGGAAAGAGTACCAACTGGCCCGGAACGACGGGGAAAACCACCTGCACGGCGGAAACGTCGGCTTTGACCGGGTAGTATGGGAGGCCGAAGAGTTCCGGAACGCGGAAGGAGTCGGGGTGGAACTCCGTTACTTAGCCCAAGACGGCGAGGAAGGCTACCCCGGAAACCTAAACACCACTGTCCGTTACTTGTTAAACAACCAAAATGAACTCGTCATCAACTATCTAGCCACCACCGATCAACCAACCATCATCAATCTTACCCAACATAGTTACTTCAATTTAAAGGGTGAAGGGTGTGACGACATCTTAGATCATGAGATTATGATTAACGCCGACCATTACACCGCAGTTGATGACGGGTTAATTCCCACCGGAGAACTAAAACCGGTGAAAAATACACCTTTCGACTTTACCACGTGGCAACCGATTGGGGCCCGGATCCAACAGCTGACCGGCACCGGCGGATACGATCACAATTATGTTTTAAACCGCGCGGGGACCGAACCAACGCTGGCCGCTAGCGTTCGCGAATCAATCAGTGGCCGGGTGATGACCGTCTATACGACCGAACCGGGAATGCAGTTCTACACCGGAAACTCGCTCGACGGGACCTTGACTGGAAAACGCGGTGTCAAATACGGTAAGCACAGCGGATTCTGTCTGGAGACCCAACACTTTCCCGATTCCCCCAATCACCCGGAGTTTCCTTCCACGGTGCTGAATCCGGGGGAAGTCTACCGGCAAACAACGATTTATCGTTTCACCACCGTCTAAAGAAAATGGAGGGCTGGCCATTGGCCAGCCCTTTTTCATCCCTTTGGTCACGTGGACAAGCAAACCTTTGGTTTGCTCAGCTTAGTTGTTGCAGATCACACGTCTCTAACAGAACAATCTGCAGCCGAATTTTATCCAACAGTTCAACAATGACGGTTTCTTTAGTGACAAACCGGACAATCCCGTAGCAGTGTTGCTCAAAGGTGTCATAAATACGACCGGCGCTATGACAGCCCCGGGGAACGGTCGCCGGACTGTTGGCCACATAGCCTACTTTGCCGACCGGTTCCAATTCAACCCGGATTGCTTCATCATCAAAGGGGTTATCAGGTTCCTTGACCAGTTTGACGATTTGTTCCGGCTTAAAAATCTTCCGACCGTAAAATTGACCAAACCCGACTACCGCAACATATCTTTCTGCCGCCACCCCCATAACCGCCTTTCCGTTTTCTTAATTTTATTTTACCACAGGAAATGGACCAAAGACAGTCGTTTTTTTCTGAAATTCTTGAATTAATTCCCGGTAGCGCGCGGCTACTTCGTCAATGATCTGTAACCAGTGCCGGTAGAGCGTGCGTTGGGCCTCCTCCCCCACCACCGATAAACGCTGCGGTTCGCCCATAATGGCCTGGATCCGCCGGGCGAGACTTTCCGGATCATTCCGGGTCAAAAAGCCGTTCACATCATCAATGATTCCTTCCGCGCTGTTCGACCCGGCCACCACCACGGCCGGGCATTGGGCGGCCGCTGCTTCCCGGATGACAATCGGCGCATTATCATACACGGAAGGAAACAAAAACAGATCCGCCCGGACATAAAGGGATTTCAACAGTTCACGGTCGTAGACACTCCCCATAAAAATAACCCGGTCCGCCAGGCCTAACTCCTGAACCATCTTTTTCATCTCCGCTTCGGCATAACCGGTGCCGGCAAAGATCATCCGGTAGGTTACACCCCAGCAGCGCAATAAATGCAACGCCTGGATGAGCATCCGCACGTTTTTTTGCCAAATATGCTGACCGACGAAGAGAAAGACCGGTTCCGCCGGGTCAATTCCCAACCGGTGATTGATCTCCGCCCGGCGGTCCTCCGGATCCGCCGGTGGTTCAAACTCAGTCCCATTATAAACAATTTCCACTTTTCCCCGGTAACCATACTCCCGAAGCGTCTCCGCCGTTCCTTTGCTTACCGTCCAAACGGCATCAACTTGCGAGAAAAACTTGATGACGCGTTTCACCCCAAGCCAAGCCAGGTTATCCGCTTTGACCACTGCCTTGAAATCATCAAAGAACTTGGAATGGAAAGTGGCAACCAGCGGAATCCCTCTTTGCCGGGCAATTTTCAGGGCCAGTTGCCCCGAAGAAAACGGTGAATGGGTATGGACCAGGTCAAAAGGGATCTCCCTTAAACGCCGTTGCACTTTCCGGTCAATTTGCGGACAGCCCAACCGGTAAGGTGGACGGAAGACCAACGGCAAAGACGAATACCGAATCACCGGAAAAGGGTCTTGGTCCCGGTAACCGGGAAACGCCGGGGTTACCACATAACACTGTCCATATTTTTTATGCAGCCAGTAGGCGTAATTCTTGGTCACATTGGCGACCCCGTCCATCACCGGCGGATAGGAGTCGTTAAACTGTCCAATGATCATCGGTCGCTCCATAAAAACACCCTCCCCCTTCACCCGGATTTCCAGCTCATCGCTTAGCTCCGGGCACCAACCGCGCCCGAAATGGCTGGTCATTTTCAGTATAGCACACCGGCTCAACTTTCATCCGGAAAAAAGAAAGTCAAGCGTCGCGAAGAAGCGTTTCTCCTGCCCATAATTATATAACAACTGGCGGTAAACGCAATCCGTTGCTGCGGAATTTCGCTTCGTCCTCTTGACGCTTGACTTCTTTACAATGTTGGAGACACCTAGAACCGGCTAGCCTAATAGGGCGGCCGCCTCCCGGTCAAGGAGCAAAGTAACATCCGGATGGGTTTGGAGAAAAGAAGCCGGACATTCCGTCGTCACCAAACCCTGCACGGTCTTCTTGATGGCCTGCGCCTTATTCTCCCCGCTGGCCAGCAATAAAATCCGGCGGGCTTTCAAGATGGTCCCGATCCCCATGGTCAGTGCCTGCCGGGGCACCTCCGCTTCCGACTGGAAAAAACGGCTGTTGACCTTTATGGTCTCCTCCTTCAAATCCGTCAGATGCGTGCGGGCATGGAGATAGGGATTGGGTTCATTGAACCCGATGTGCCCGTTGACCCCGATCCCCAACACTTGAAGATCGATCCCCCCCGCGGCCGCAATCATCCGTTCGTAATTACTGCATTCGGCTTCAACCGGTTCGGCCGTCCCGTTCGGCAGATGGATGTTCTCCGGCTGAACATTGATATGGTTAAAGAGATTTTGGTACATAAAATAGTGGTAACTTTGGGGGTGATCCGGTGTGATCGGGTAATACTCATCCAGATTGAAGGTGGTTACCTTTGAAAAATCAACTTCTCCCCGTTGGTACATGGCGATCAGTTCGCGGTAGAGCCCCAAGGGGGTACTACCGGTCGCCAGGCCCAAAACACAATCGGGTTGCAAAATTACCTGCGCCGCCACGATTAACGCCGCTTTTTTGCTGATTTCATCGTAATTTTCACCAATGATAATCCGCATTATTGCCCACGTCCCCTTTTTCGCCCGTCTTTCAATAAATCGACTTTTCTCTAGTCTATGGCCAACTCCTGCTTCGCAATTCGGTTTTTTTAAAAAAAGATCAGCCTTTAATGGCCCCCGCCGATACGCCTTCCGTAATCTTATTCCGAAAAGCCAGGTAAAACAGGAGTAAGGGCAGCATTCCAATGACCAGGGCCGCAAACTGTTTTCCGTAATCCGACGATAAGGTGCTGGAAAACTTCATAATCCCTACCGGTAATGATTTCAAGGCTTCACGGGAAACCAGAATATTGATCAGCATAAACTCGTTCCAAACGGTAAGGACATTCAAGATCGCCAACGTGGAAATGACCGGTTTGGCCATGGGGAAAACAATCTTCGCTAAAATGCGGAAGTAACCGGCCCCGTCAATCCGCGCTGATTCAATAATCGAATCATGAATTCCTTTAATATATTCCGTACACAAATACACGCCGATCGGGAGGCCCAGACCGGTGTAGGGAATTAACACCCCTAAACGGGTGTCAAGCAAATTAACCGCGTTTGCCATTAAAAAGAGGGGGACCATGATCGATTGAATCGTAAGCAAAATGCCAATGACAAAACTGCCGTAAAGAACAGGGGTGGCTTTTGATTTAATTTTGGCAAAGGCAAAAGCGGCCGCCATGGACAGCAGAATGACCGCCATGGTGGAAACCGTAGTGTAAAAAATACTGTTTACGATCAGGGTACCCATGTTGCCAATCTGCCAAGCCTGGGGATAGTTTTGAAAGAACCATAGATCAGGCAGTCCCAACCGGTTCATCTGAAACTCCTGGGTGGTCTTAAAAGAGCTTAAAGTGACCCAAACCAAAGGAGCGATCGATAAAACCGCAAACAGGAAAAGGATTAACCCGAAGAAGAGGCGGGAAACCAAACCGGTTTCCTCATGCAACGGTCTACCCCAGCGGTAGGTTTTCTTCCGGAACGGATCCTCTATCGTCAGCGGTATAGTCTTCATTCTTCTTTCCCCCCAAATCGCTTCTCCACAAGTTTAGTGATGATGATCAAAAGGAAGCTAAAGGCCATCATAAAGGTGGAGACGGCGTTCGCCCGCGGATAATTGGGCGCGCCGCGAAACGCGGTGTCATACATATAAAGGGCTAAAACCGAAGTCCGTCGCGCCGGATTGCCACCGGTCATCGCAAAAATTAAATCAAAACTCTTCAGGGAGCCGGAGATCGCCAGAATTGCTGAGGTAACAATTACCCCGGACAAGGCGGGTAGAATCACATGGCGGAGGGTTTGCCACTCGGTCGCTCCGTCAATCTTCGCCGCTTCGATCACTTCTTTATCGATCTTCTGCAGGTTGGCCAGGAAAATAATAAAGTAAGTTCCGGTGTAATACCAAAGCATTACCAATAGGACGGGGATCATCGCCGTCCGTGGATTGGACAGCATGGTATTTTGCCATCCTGGCCGAAAAAACTGCATGATTTCGGTCACCGGACCGTAAGGCGAAAAAATGGTTTGCCAGAGAATACCAACAATAACCGAGGAGATGACACAGGGTAAATAAATAACGGTTTGGAAAAAACCTTTCGCGCGGAACATATTGCGGTGCAATGCATAGGCCAGAATAAAACCCAGTGGAATCTGGCCGAAAACGGAAATCAAGACAATATAGACGTTATTCTTTAACGAAATCCAAAAATAACGGTCGTTCCACATCCGGACGTAGTTGGAAAAACCGGCAAAACGAACTGGCGTCGAACCACCAAAAATTTGGCCTCCGGAGTAATCACTCACACTGATCCAGAGGGAAAAGATCATGGGAAAGGCAACCACAGCAAAGTAAAGCAGGACTGCGGGTAAAACCAGAAGAAGGTAGGCGCGGCGTTCTTCTGCTTTCGTACGGCGTGTTATCATCTTTACTACCTCCCAAAACAAAGTGGGCCTGCGGTTCTTCGCGCGCTTCTTCGTGCGTAAACCCGGCCGTTCCACACGAACACGGGGAGAAATCTTGCGGGGCACGCCGCAGCGTGCCCGCAAGGCAAGGTGTTTTGTTCCTTTCCGGTTTATTTATTACTCTTCGCCCATTCATCATAGGCGGCCTGGACGTTGCGGGCAACCTCAAGCGGAGTCGCGAGGCCAAGCCCAATTTCCTGCAAACCGATGTTGAGCGGGATACAGATCTCCGGCGGAAGCTTATCATCTAAAACATGGGTTCCGCTGATCCGGCCGTAGAATTCTGCTCTTTCTTGCGCCAAGGGCTCCAGTTTGTCACTGGTTACACCTTTCCGTGTGGGGAAAGCGGCACCGGTCTCCAATCGTATTTTTTGCACCTCCGCCGAGTTCAGCCAGGAGATCAGGCGCCAGGCTGCTTCTTCCTCCGGTGAACCATCGGGGACATGGGCGCTCATCGCATAACCAACCGCGGGCACAATCGAAGAGGTGCCATGGTTGATTTCGCCCGGAATCGCCGGGAACACCGTCATCTTAATTTTCTTCTGTTTTTCCGGCGGAATGAGGGCTTTCCCGGTGGACTCGTCCGTAAGGAAAGCACCCGCGCGCCAGTCACCATCGATCATAAACGGAGCCCGCCCCGCGGCAAATAAGGCTGGTGCTTCACCGTAAGGTGTTTGCATGGCGTTCCGGTTAATAACCCCGTCGATAAAGAGTTGTTCGTAGAACCGGAGCGAATCAACAAAGACTTTGTCGGTAAACTTGGCTTTCCCTTCGATAAACTCATAGAGTTTTTCGTCCCCGACCAGCCGGCCGAAGATCATACTGTACAGGACCGACTGCATTACCCAGTCATCTTGCGCCCCGATGATGATACAGTCTTTACCGGCGGCCCGTAAGGGCGCAACCATCGCCTTCAGATCTTCATAGGTTTTCGGCATCTCCAAGCCCAATTCTTCCAACAGGGCGGTGTTGACGTACATGGCATGGGAAGCAGTAAGCCCGATCGGAATCATGGCGAGATAACCACCGGCTTGCGGTTCCAGGGCAGCATCGATAAACGCGTTGCGCTCATCTCCCAGGAGCCGGGAAATATCCTTCAGTAATTTCTTCTGGTGCAGCGTAGCCGAACGTCCACCGGGCCAGACATAAAGCACTTCCGGAAGTTTCCCGGCCGCCGCATAGGCTTCGGTTTTGTGGTGGAAAGGCTCACCGAACTGATCTTCCCTGATGACGAGAATGTCCGGGTTTTCCTCCTCAAACCGCTGCCAGATCTCGGTTATCTCCCGGGCGGCACCGGGACTGCTGGCATCCAAGTAGTTTAGCACCCGGATGGTAATTGGTTCCGCGGCAATAAGATTCGGGACCAAAGCAAACACCAGAAGCAACAAAAGAACCATCCACATTGTCAACTTCCGAAGTTTCATTCTGCTGAAAACCTCCTTGTTTTTAATTACGATATTCTGTTAACCTCTTTGGACTGGATATCCGCGGTGATACCCCCTCCTTTCCGTTCCTTACCCCCGCTTTGGCCACAGTGACCAAGGCAGCAATGATATTTTCAGTTTGAAAATAAGTTCCGAAAAAAAGAATTTTTTCTGGTCTGTAGTGCGAAATACCGGGGTAGATGCCTCTTTACTCATCGCGTTTGTTCATCGAAAATTTACAGTTTAATCTTAACACATTAAAAAAATCCTGTCAATAGCAACGTAATTTCTTTTGTCCATACCGGTCTTCATCCGGTTCTACTCCCTATTTAGCTGGTGTTTTACAATTAAGTTTCTAGATCTTGACATTTTATTTTGTACATAGTAAGCTAAAGATGGATTTATTTCATACTGCAATAAAGTGCAAAGAGGCGAGTCCATGCGAAACGAACGACCAGGTTTAAGCAGTACGAGTTTAATCCGATCGTATAATGTGGTTTCGGTTTTACAAGCCCTATACCGCGAAGGGGCCTGTTCGCGAACGCGCTTGGCGAAACTGACCAAAATGAGCCCGGCCACGATCACCCGCATTGTGGGCGAACTGCTGGCCCAGGGCATCATTACCGAACACGGTGTTGGCGAATCCATTGGCGGTCGCAAACCAATCCTTTTAGAGCTTAATTATGAAAAACTGTTTATTGTCGGGATCCAGATTCGCCGGGACCAGATCGCGTTGGGTCTGGCCGATCTCAAAGGAAAGTTAATGCGCAAAACCAGCTACTCCCCCTATTCGCTGGAACCCGGCACCTTAATCCGCGAGTTGGTCCAGGAATTCCAAAACCTCCTGCAAAACACCGACGTCAAGAAGGAACATCTGCTCGGCGTCGGGGTGGCCATCTCCGGCATCGTCGAAAGCGAACGCGGCATCTTATTACAATCGGTGAACCTTGGGTGGCGCGATGTGCCCATCGCCGCCATGCTTGAAGAATCCTTAGACTTTCCCGTGGTGGTGGAGAATGATGCCAACGCCGCCGCCCTGGCCGAGTTGTGGTTTGGCAACGCCAAAAACGTCGCGAATTTTCTTTTACTTAAGACCAGTACCGGCGTGGGCGCCGGAATCGTTTATGACCGTAAACTCCTCACTGGTCCCCGCGGCATGGCGGGGGAGATTGGACACATTCCTTTACAAAAAAACGGCCGCCCTTGCCGTTGCGGCCAGAAAGGATGCCTTGAAACCTATTTGTACTTTCCCGATGTGCTCAAACGGTACCAGAGTGAAACCGGTGAAGAGATCAAAGACTGGTTCGAGCTTTATACCAGGATTTGTAAACAGGACCCGGTGGCCTGCCAAATCCTTGAGGAATTGGTCGAAACAATGTCCATCGCCGTTTCCCTCAGCGGCGGACTGTTGGATTTGGATTTGGTGGTGATCAGCGGCGTCTGGGCCAATTTCAAAGAGTTGTTAATCAACCGTCTGGAGCAAAATTTCCAGACCATCCTGGAGTGCAGCGGCTTGCGGAAAAAGGTCGCCGTCATCTGCTCGACTTTGGGGGAAGACTCCGACCTCTTGGGTGCGGTCGGCATTTTCACGCAAAAATGGTTTACACCACCTATTTAAGCCCGGTAACCCCCGCTATGGCTAGAATATTATCTACCCGGGTGGGTAAGTGAAGAGCAACCCACCAATAAAGGAGGAAGACCATGATTAAATTTGGAACCGGCGGTTGGCGCGCGCTCATCGGTGAAGATTTTACCAAAGCCAATGTTTGCCTTTTGGCACAGGGACTTGCCGATTTGATGACGCAACACACCCCCGGATCGCAGGCGGCGGAGCCCATTTTTGTCCTTGGCTATGACCGCCGCTTTTTATCGGATAAGGCCGCCAAATGGCTAGCCGAAGTACTCGCCGGCAATGAGATAAAAGTTTACTTTATTAATCAAGTCGCCCCCACTCCTCTAGTTATGTACACCGTGAAAAAGATGAACGCGCCCTTCGGGGCGACCATTACGGCCAGTCATAATCCGGCCGATTACAACGGGGTTAAGCTTTTCACCGCCGGCGGCCGTGATGCCAAGGAGGAAGTGACCACGTTCCTGGAAAAGCTGATCGCCAAGGTCGATCCGGCCGCCATCCGCCGTCTTGATTTTGCGGAAGCGATCGCGCAGAACCGGATCGAAATCATCGATCCTTTTAACGACTACATCGACACGATCCTAAGCATGATCGACACCACAGCGATCAAAAAACGCAAACTCCGTGTCGTCCTTGATCCGATGTACGGCGTCTCGAAAACCTGTTTGCAAACCATCCTCGTCACCACCCGCTGTGAGGTCATGGTGATCCACGACCGCCACGACACCTTGTTTGGGGGCCGCTTGCCCTCGCCGACCACCCACACCCTGCACCGGTTAAGAAACATCGTGGTCGAAAACGGCTTTGACCTTGGCATCGGCACCGACGGTGATGCCGACCGGATCGGCATCATCAACGAGCGGGGCGAGTTTATTGCCCCCAATCAGATCCTGGCCCTCCTCTACTATTATTTACTGCGGTACAAAGGCTGGACCGGCGGGGCAGTCCGGAACCTGTCCACCACCCACCTGTTGGACGCAATCGCCCGTGATTTCGGGGAAAAATGTTACGAGGTCCCGGTGGGCTTTAAGCACATCAGTGCCAAAATGGAAGAGACCAACGCCTTGATTGGCGGAGAAAGCAGCGGTGGTCTGACCATTCGGGGCCATATCCCCGGGAAAGACGGAATTTTTGCCGCCAGTCTCCTGATCGAAGCCCTGAGTATCACCGGAAAAAGCCTATCCAAACTGTTGGCCGAGATTGAAGCAAAATACGGCTCTTATCACATGGCGGAGAGGAACATCGCCTTCCCCGCCACCCGGAAAACCGCACTCCGCGAAAAGATCTTCGACCGGCAAAACCTGCCCGCTTTTGGGCTGAAAATCGCGCAAACCAGCACACTCGACGGTTTAAAGATCTACTTTGAAACGGGAGCATGGCTCAGTATCCGCTTTTCCGGAACCGAACCCCTCTTGCGCATCTATGCCGAGGCCGACACGGAAAGCACCGCGACCGCGCTCTGTAACATCATGGTCGAGCATTTGGGACTCAACTAAACCAACAAAGGAGAAAGAACGAAAATGCGTTACGGATATTTCGATAACCAAAACCGTGAATACGTAATTGAACGTCCAGACACCCCGGTTTCTTGGACAAATTACTTGGGGGTTAAAGACCTCTGCACCGTCATCTCCAATAACGCCGGCGGTTACTCCTTCTACCGGCAGGCGCAGCACCACCGGATCACCCGTTTTCGGCCCAATGGTGTCCCCATGGACCGTCCGGGACACTACGTTTACTTGCGGGATGATGAAACAGGCGACTACTGGTCCGTTTCGTGGCAACCGGTGGGTAAAGATTTAAACCAAGCGGTCTACCAGTGCCGGCATGGTCTTTCCTATTCGAAATTTTTCTGTGCGTACCAAGGAATTGAAGCGGAACAACTCCTTTTTATCCCGGTCGATGACGATGTGGAGCTCTGGGATGTGCGAATTAAAAACACTTCCGGCCGGAAGCGCCGGCTCAGTGTCTTCTCCTATGTTGAATTCTCCTTTCACCATATTGACATTGACAATCAAAACTTCCAGATGAGCCTCTACGCCAGTGGTTCCAGCTACGAAGATGGTGTGATCGAATATGATTTCTTCTATGAACCTTGGACCTTTCACTATTTCACCGCCAGTTTCGCGCCGGATAGCTATGATAGTGTCCGTGACCGCTTCCTCGGTGCTTACCGGACGGAAACCAACCCCGTCGCCGTTGAACGCGGCCAGTGTTCCAACGCCAGCGAGTTGGGGGGGAACCATTGCGGTGCGCTCCACAAACGCCTCACTTTAGCCCCGGGCGAAGAAAAACGCCTCATCTTTATGTTGGGCGTGGGGAACCGGGCAACCGGCCGGAAAATGCGGGCAAAATACGCTGACTTGAAAAATGTGGATGCCGCCTTCCGGGGACTAAAGGAATACTGGGCAGAAAAATTGGCCAAACTGCAGTGCCGCACGCCTCATGAAGGGTTCAATACCATGATCAACACCTGGAACCTTTACCAGGCCGAAACTTGTGTGGTCTGGTCCCGGTTTGCCTCCTTCATTGAAGTCGGCGGCCGCACCGGACTGGGGTACCGCGATACCGCCCAGGATGTGATGAGCGTTCCCCATACCAATCCGGAAAAAGTACGCCAACGCCTCGTTGAGCTTATGCGGGCGCAGGTAAGCAGCGGATACGGTCTCCATCTTTTCGAGCCTGAACATTTTGACCCGGACCGTCCGCCGGCCCCGAAATTCAAATTGCCAACCGTGGTCCCGGAACCAAAGCCGGAATCCTTAATCCATGGCCTGGAGGACACCTGTTCCGATGATCACCTTTGGTTGGTCCCCTCCGTCTGTCAATATGTGAAAGAAACCGGCGACACCGCTTTCTTCGCCGAAATCATCCCTTTCGCCGACGGCGGGGAAGCCTCCGTCTACGAACACCTGAAACGCGCTTTGGATTTCTCCACGGAACAGGTGGGGCCGAACGGGATCTGCAAAGGGCTGCGGGCCGACTGGAATGATTGCCTTAATCTCGGCGGCGGGGAGAGCGCCATGGTCTCTTTCCTGCACTACTGGGCCTTGCAAGCCTTTATTGAAGCCGCCGCCTACTTGGGACGCCGGGATGACGTGGAAAAATACAGCGCCATCGCCGCACAAGTGCGCAACACTTGTGAAGCGGTCCTCTGGGACGGCCGCTGGTACATCCGGGGGATCACGGCCAACGGCAGGAAGATTGGTTCCCAACACAACGTGGAAGGCAAAATTCACTTGGAATCAAACAGTCTGGCGGTCCTCTCGGGCGCCGCCTCCCCCGAACGGGCCCGCCTCTGCATGGATGCGGTCGACCAGTACCTCTTCTCCGAATGGGGTCTCCATCTGGTCTGGCCTTGTTACACCAAGCCCGATGATGAGATTGGGTTTGTAACCCGGGTTTATCCGGGCCTGAAAGAAAACGGCGCCATCTTCAGCCACGCCAACCCCTGGGCCATTATTGCCGAATGCCGGTTGGGCCGGGGGAACCGCGCGATGAAATTTTATGATGCGCTCTTACCCTATAATCAAAACGACAAGATCCACATTCGGGAAGCCGAACCCTACTCCTATTGCCAATTTATTGTCGGCCGGGACCACACGGCGTTTGGCCGCGCCCGTCATCCGTGGCTGACCGGCAGCTCCGGTTGGATGTATACGGCCGCCACCCAATGGATCCTGGGCCTCCGGCTTACCTTTGACGGCTTGATCATCGATCCGTGTATTCCGGAGAACTGGACCGAATTCCAAGTCACCCGCGTGTGGCGGGGAGCCACCTTCCAGATTACCGTGAAAAACCCGGACCGGGTCCAAAAAGGGGTAAAAAAGATCACTCTAAACGGCCAACCGGTCCAAGGGGCAATCCCCCCGCAAGCGGCCGGAACCACCCACGAGGTGGTGGTAACCATGGGTGAAGGAGGACAGTCTTGAATGAAGGTTTTCGATTATTTACTCCCCAAACCGGTAACGGTAATTCCCCAACCCGGCGCCCTCCGGATTACTCCGGCCTTTACGGTTGGCCTGAAAGGCGCCCCGGGAAAACGGACGTGCGCCGGTGTTTCCCGCTTCCTCGCCCGTTTGGCGGGGCGCACCGGCCTCTCTTTTCTTAACCATAAACCGCTGCACGAGCCGCTGCCGGAAACGTGTTCGTTCGTTATCAGCAACCGGCGCCAAGGTAAGCTGGCCTTAGGTGAAGATGAATCCTACCGGCTGGAGATCGGGCCCAAACAGGCCGTTCTCCAGGCCGAAACCGACCTGGGCGTGTTGCGAGGGCTGGAAACAATCCTCCAACTCCTAACGGCCGACCAGGACGGGCCCTTTTTCCCGGCGGTCCGGATCACCGATCAACCCCGCTTTCCCTGGCGGGGCTTATTAATCGACTGCGCCCGCCACTTTCAACCGGTGGAAGTGATCAAACGCAATCTGGACGGCATGGCCGCCGTCAAGCTAAACGTCCTCCATTGGCATTTAACCGATGACCAGGGGTTCCGGGTGGAAAGCAAGGTTTTCCCCCGCCTCCACCAGGAGGGTGCCGCCGGGGCCTACTATACCCAGGAACAAATCCGGGAGGTGATTAACTACGCCGACCTCCGGGGGATCCGGGTGGTACCCGAATTTGACCTCCCCGGCCACACCAGCAGCTGGGTCCTGGGCTACCCGGAACTGGCGAGCGCCCCCGGTCCCCACCACCCGGAGATCGGGTTCGGTGTGAAAGATACCCTCCTCAATCCGGCCCGGGAGGAAACCTATACCTTCCTCGCCGCCTTTTTCCAGGAGATGGCCGCTCTTTTCCCCGACGAGTACATCCATATCGGCGGCGATGAAAACAACGGCCGACAATGGCTGGCCAATCCAGAGATCCAAGCGTTTATGCGCGCCCACGGACTCCCGGACACCCATGCCCTGCAAACCTATTTTAACCGGCGCTTACTGGCCATCTTAACCCGGCTCCAGAAAAAAATGGTCGGTTGGGATGAAATCCTCGCCGCTGCTTTACCCACCTCTACGGTTGTCATTCAGGCCTGGCGGAGCAAGGAACGGCTGTGGCAAGCGGCCAAAATGGGCTACCGGGGAATTCTCTCTCACGGCTACTACCTTGATCTGATGCAACCGGCGGCTTTTCACTACCAAAACGACCCGTTGGCGCCGGCTGAAGGAGCACCCGCGGATGAACTCACCCCCGAACAACAACAGCTGGTGTTGGGCGGCGAAGCGGCGATGTGGACCGAGTTCATCTCGCCGGAAACCATCGACGCCCGCCTCTGGCCACGGGCCGCCGCCATTGCCGAACGGCTGTGGTCCCCACCCGCCCACTGCACCCCGGAGCACCTGGACCGCCGGTTGGCGCGGGTCAGCTTGCACCTGGAGGAGTTGGGGCTCACCCATGAAAAGAATTACCCGATGATGCTCCGCCGGTTATGCGGACAGTGGGCGATTGAGCCCCTGCAAACCCTGGTCGATCTCTGCGAGCCGGTCAAAAACTACGAACGGGCCATCCAGTGCCCCGACGCCACCATCTATTCCCCGCTCACGCGGGTCGTGGATGCCGCCCCCACCGAGGCGAAAGCTGCCCGTCGTTTCCATCAACTGGTCCGCCGCTATCTAAGCACCCTGGAACAAGACCCCACGGTCGAAGCCAGCAACACCCAGGCCGGAGAAAATGAAAGCCTCTGGCGGGAGATCAAAGCGCAACTTACCGTATGGCATAAGAACCATACCGCTTTGGAACCGATCATCAAAAGCGCTCCTCTCCTCCACGAGATCCGGAGCCTGTCCGCGGCTCTCGCCCGGATCGCCGGCTTGGGCCTGGACATCCTGGCCCTCTGGGCGAAACAACAAAACAATGAACCCTTAACTTTGGATCCAACTTTCTTCCAACAACTGAAACAGGCCTTGGCGGCCGCGGCAAAACCCCGGGGCCAGGTTGAGTTGGTGGTGGTCCCGGCCATCGCCGAACTGGTGGAAACCTTGTGGCAAAAGCTAAACGCCGGGCCAGGGCGGAACTGAAGGGCTTGCGCCGTCCAGTTGTTTCCGGTTGCGATCTGTACTATAATAAAAACTATTAACAACCGCCTTTGCTGTTGGAAGGAGGAAGTCTAATGAAGAACGAACCCACCCCCACGCCGGCCGGGTTCGCCGCATCACGCAACCGGGTCAGTTTCCGTGTCCGTTACGCCGAAACCGACGCCATGGGGGTTGTGCACCATTCGCGTTATTTACCCTGGATGGAACTGGGGCGCACCGAATTCCTGCGGCAGTACGGCTTTTCCTACCGCCAATGTGAAGAGGAGGGTTACTTCTTCCCCCTGCTCACGGCCACCTGCCACTACCACGCCCCGGCCCGGTATGACGATTTAGTCACGGTGGAAACCTGGATCAAAGCGATCCGCCCACCCTACCTCGAGTTTGCCTATAAAATCACCCGCGAACCCGACGGTCTTCTGCTGGTCACCGGGGAAACCAAACAGATTTGCATCACAAAAGACGGCCAACCCCGCCGTGAACCGGTCAAGCGGCTGGCCACCTTCTTTCAAGCGTTATCCTAATCCGTCCATGGCCGGACCGTTCTTCCCAGGGACAAAAAAAGCCGGAGTCTTCCTCCGGCCGGTGTCTCTATTGGGTAAACTCGATCTCATCAAAGTCCCAATCCCCCTTCAGTTCGGGGGTTTTAATTATTTGTGCCTGCTTCAGGGGCCAATAGATGAGCACTGCTCGCCCCACCACATTTTCCAAGGGGACGAAACCGACATTATGCTGGTCCCGGCTGTCCATACTCCGGTTCCGGTTATCACCCATCACAAAGACGGTCCCCTGGGGAATGACCGTCCATTCAAAATCATCGGCCATCTTTTCCAAAATATAGGGTTCATGGACGGTCAGTCCATTAATCCGCAAGTTGCCGTTGGTAATCTGGAGGTTCTGCCCTTCGGTAGCGATCACCCGTTTGACAAACTTCTTTGTTGGATCCTTCGGTTTAATCACCACGACTTCTCCAGGTTTCGGCGGGCGAAAACGGTAGGTCACCTTATCAACGATCAGCCTTTGTCCTTCAAACAGATTGGGCTCCATCGACTTCCCTTCAACCTTGTAGGTTTGAAACAAAAAGACCATGATAAAGAGGGCCGTCAGCACCGAACCGGCGATTGATTCGATCCATTCCCTAAGCTCTGATTTGTGAAACTCCACTGGACCAACCTCCTCCATAACTGTCTGGTGCACCTTCGTTCTCGCCCCAACTTTGGTAATAACGTTTAAGCCTGGGCAAAGTTCCCGTTGTTTCCACTGCCGGGCAAGGGAAACAGCAGATCCGCCGGCGGCAGCCAAGCCAGCGTAGCCCCGTCGCGGCGGATCCGCTTTTCCGGATCAACCGGTTAGCCCTCCTGCGTAAGCTCCGCCAAGCGGTTCTGGATTTTTTCATAGTCAATTTCCAGCGCAGCCAGTTTCTTACGCTCCTTTTCAACCACCGCCGGCGGTGCTTTGGTGACAAACTGTTCATTAGCCAGTTTCCCGGTGAGCCGTTTTCTTTCCTCCTCCAAAGTCAACAACTCTTTTTGCAACCGTTTAATCTCCAGATCGAGATCGACCATTCCGGCCAGCGGTAAAAAGACCTCGACCCCTTCCACCACCGCGGTCATCGCCTTGGCCGGCTTCGGGCTGTCGCCGGCGCGCACCTCCATCTTGCTTAATCCCGCCAAAGTCTCAAGGTACAAACGGTTGGCGTTCAAGATGGCCTGCTGGGGAGCGACGGTCAAGAAGATCGCTTCCACCTTCCGGCCCGGTTCAACGCCGACTTCGGCGCGGATATTCCGGATCGCACGGGTCAGATTCATAATCAAGCCCATCTCCGCTTCCGCCTGCTCGTCAAGGAGTTGCTCATCCACCGTCGGCCAGGGGGCCAGCATGAGCGTCTTTCCTTGGTGGGGCAGCGCTTGCCAGATCTCCTCGGTAATAAAGGGCATATAGGGATGGAGCAGGGCCATGGTCTGACGCAGCACCTTAACCAGCACCGTTTGGGTGGTCCGTTTTACTTTGCCGTCCAAGCGGAGCGCGGGTTTGGCCATCTCAATATACCAGTCGCAGAACTCACTCCAGATAAAATCATAGAGCAAATTGGCAAAGCCACCCAAGTCGTACCGTTTAAACATGGTCTCCGCCGCCGCGGTCACCCGCTGTAGACGGGACAAGATGTACCGGTCGGCCAAGGAGAGGGCGGACAGATCCAGTTCTTCCTCCTCCGCCGGGTAATCCTCCAGGTTCATCAGGACAAAACGGGCCGCGTTCCAGATCTTGTTGGAAAAATTACGGATCCCGTCGATCTTTTCCATCTGAAACCGCTGGTCCTGCCCGAGCGTCGTGCCGGTCGCCAAAGTGAAACGGAGGGTATCGGCCCCGTATTTCTCAATCACATCCAAGGGATCAACATTCGTCTCGGGCCGGGACTTGCTCATCTTTTTGCCGTCCTTGTCCAGGACCAAACCGTGGATTAACACTTCGTGGAAGGGTTTTTCCCCCATAAACTCCAGACCCATGAAGATCATGCGGGCAACCCAGAAAAAGATGATATCCCGGGCCGTCACCAACACGGCGGTCGGATAAAAATGCTTGAGTTCCGGCGTCTCTTCCGGCCAACCCATCGTCGAGAAGGGCCACAAAGCCGAAGAAAACCAGGTGTCAAGGACATCCGGGTCTTGTTCCAGGCGGGATTGGCCGCATTGGGGACAGGTTTTCGGTTCTTCCCGGGCTGCGATCTCCGCCCCGCAATCCTGGCAATACCAGATGGGAATCCGGTGTCCCCACCAGAGTTGCCGGGAGATACACCAGTCCCGGATGTTCTCCATCCAGTTCAAATAGACCTTGGTAAAGCGCTCGGGCACAAAACGGATCGCCCCGTCTTTTACCGCTTGAATCGCCGGCGCGGCCAGGGGCTTCATCTTCACAAACCATTGTTTGGAGATGAGCGGTTCGATCACCGTGTCACAGCGGTAACAGGTCCCGACCGCATGGGTTAAGGGCTCTTCCCCAACCAGGTAGCCCCCGGCCGCCAAATCGGCCAGCAGTTGTTTCCGGCATTCGTCCCGGTCCAGCCCGGCGTACTTACCGGCCGCCGCGGTCATCCGGGCGTCAAAACCGATCACGGTAATCTGTTCCAAATTGTGCCGTAAACCGACTTCAAAGTCGTTCAAATCATGGGCGGGGGTGACCTTCACCGCCCCGGTGCCAAACTCCGGATCAACCATCTCATCGGCGACAATCGGAATCTCCCGGTTCACGATGGGCAATAGCACCTTTTTCCCGACCAGATGGCGGTAGCGCTCATCCTCCGGATGGACGGCCACCGCCGTGTCGCCCAGCATGGTCTCGGGACGGGTGGTGGCCACTTGAATGTACCCGTCACCCTCGACCAGCGGATAGCGCAGATGCCACAGGCGGGCGTCTCTTTCCTCGTGTTCCACTTCGATATCGGAGAGGGTGGTCGCACACTGGGGACACCAGTTCACCAAGTAACTTCCCCGGTAGATCAAACCTTTTTCGTAAAGGCGGATAAAGACCTCCCGCACCGCTTGGGAACACTTTTCGTCCATGGTGAAACGCTCCCGCTGCCAATCACAGGAGGAACCCAGCTTCTTTAACTGGCGGATGATCGTCCCACCGTATTCCTCTTTCCACTGCCAGACCCGCTCGAGGAACTTCTCCCGCCCGAGTTCATGCCGGTTGGTCCCTTCTTTCGCCAATTCCTCCTCCACCCGGACTTGGGTGGCAATGCCGGCATGATCGGTGCCGGGGATCCACATGGTGTTATCCCCTTTCATGCGGTGGTAACGAACGAGAATATCCTGGAGGGTGTTGTTTAAAGCGTGGCCCAGATGGAGCCGGCCCGTAACGTTCGGCGGCGGAATAACGATGGCGTAAGGTTTCCGGTCCGGATCCACCTCCGCATGGAAACAGTCATGCTCAAGCCAAAAGCGGTACCATTTCTCTTCAACCGCCTTCGGGTCATAAGTCTTTGGTAACAGTCGACTCATGGCAACTCCTCTCCTTTATCTATTAACCTGGTTCATGGGCCTGCCGACGGCAACGCCCTTGATTTGCAATGTACAAAGAAAAACCTTTCATCCTTAACTTAAGGACGAAAGGTTTCACTTCGTGGTACCACCTTATTTCCCCTACCAGAAAAGATAGGGGCACTCGAATGGCGGTAACGGGTCCACCGCTGCGGTTTACTGAGCTAAAGCGCCTTTTCAACCGCAGAACTCACGGACGACCTTCACCATGGCAGTTCCGCGGGGTCTTCCAGCCTCTGAACCCCTTCTCTGTCGGCTTTCCATGGCTACTCCTTCCGTTCATCGTTTCGACAAAGGATCTTTTCCCCTATGATACCCGTTTTCGCTTATGCTTGTCAAGAGCGATAGCGCTTTTTCATCTCCTCCAGACCCCAGTTGGGAACATCGGCAGCCCGCCCGGCCGCGCCGAAGGCTTCGATCCGCTTCTTGACTTCGGCGGCAATGGCCTCCCGGGCCTTAGAATTATACTCCCGCGGGTCAAAGGCGGCAGGGTTCTCCACAAAGAACTTCCGGATCGCACCAGTGGCCGCCAAACGGGTATCGGTATCGACGTTGATCTTGTTCATGCCGCAAGCAATCGCTTTTTGCAGGGCGGGAATGGGTACGCCCTTCGCCGCCTCCAGGTTTCCACCGTACTGGTTGACGATGTCAACAAGCTCCTGGGGGACACTGGAGGAACCGTGGGAGACCAGATAGGTGTTGGGGAGCTTTTTCCGGATCTCTTCAATAATGTCAAAGGCTAATTTCGGTTCACCCTTAAACTTATGGGCACCGTGGGAAGTCCCGATCGAAATGGCGAGGGCATCCACGCCGGTCCGCTCCACAAACTCAACGGCCTGGTCCGGATCGGTCAAGACCGTTTTCCCGGAACCAACACCATCTTCGATTCCGCCAAGGGTCCCCAGTTCCCCTTCGACCGACACTCCGCGGTCGTGGGCATACTTCACCACTTCGGAGGTGACCTTCACGTTATACTCAAAGGTGGAAGGGGTTTTCCCGTCTTCCATCAACGAACCGTCAATCATCACGGAGGTGAAACCCAAATCAATCGCCCGTTTCACCGTTTCAAAGCTATTCCCGTGGTCCAGATGGATGGCCATGGGGACTTCCGGGTTGAGCTCGGCGCCGGCTTTAATAATATTAATCAGGTACAGATCCTGAGCATACTTCAAGGCCCCTCTGCTGACCTGCACAATAACGGGGGCTTTGGTCTCCTGGGCGGCCATCATGATGCCCTGCATCTGTTCCATATTGTTGACGTTAAAAGCGCCTACGGCATAAGGCTTACCTTCTTTGAAAGCCTGCAAACTCGGTTCCAAGATTGCATTCAGGGTAACTAACATCGCTCTCTCTCCTCTTCTCCAGTAATTTTGGTTTTCCGTTGTTTCCCAAGGCATAAGCATTTCCGTTTAATCATCATTCCTCATCTGCCGCAACTACCACCCGCCTTTATTCTTTTTCATCTTGGTCCGCTGGTTGTTCAGGCGTATCGTGTTCCGTAGTAATTGCGCTTTCTGCTTCACTTTCCCCTGCCGTCACGTCTTCTTCCGTTCCTTCTCCATCTCGCACTTCTATTTCTTGGCTAAAACCAGCTTCAAGCTTATCCAAACGGTTCTGGAGGACGGTTACCGTTTCCTCCAACCGTTTGAACCGGTATTCACAATCGCTTTTCAGGAGTAAAGTATACCCCCACGCGTAGACCAGAAAATAAACCAAAAAATCCTTCGGTTCAAAACCATCGAAGAAAAAGGCCCATACGATCGAAGCCGAAGCCAAAACCAGTAGCCCTAAACCGAAATAATAATTACCGTCCCGTTCAAATTTGAAGTTGAATTTCACGCTCTTTTCCCCTCTTCCTTAATCCTCAATCGGCAGTCAGATCGATCTGTAATTGCTGATTGAGGATCCAGTCATCAACGATGGGTAATTCATCCAAATTTTTCAGACCAAAATACTTGAGAAAAGCCTTGGTGGTGCCATAAAGAATCGGCCGGCCAGGACCGTCTTTCCGTCCCGTCTCTTCAATCAATCCCCGCTCCAACAGCGTGGCCAGCGAGCTATCGACCCGTACCCCGCGGATGGTTTCAATCTCCGCCCGGGTAATCGGTTGCTTATAGGCTATGATCGCCAGCGTCTCCAGGGCAGCTTGCGAAAGGGGAGCGTTCCGGGGCACCTTTTTTAGTTTTTCAAGATAATCGGCGTACTCCGGCTTGGTGACAAACTGGAAACCTTCGGCCACTTCCTTGATTTGAATCCCCCGCTGCTGGTCATCGTATTCCGCCATCAACTCCGCCAAAAGCTGCTCCACCGTTTCGTAGTTCAGTTCAAGGATCGTACTCATCTCCTTCACGGTGACCGGCTCCGAAGAAGCGAAGATCACTGCTTCCAGCACTGCTTTGGCCTTCTTCCAATTCACGTTCACCCCTCCCACCGCACAATCACAATCTCCCCAAAAGTCCGATCCTGCTGAACAAGGACTTTACGCATCCGGATCAGCTCAAGCATGGCCAAGAAGGAAGCGACCACCGCTTTACGCGAAGTCAGGCCGGAAAAGAGGTTACTGAAGCAAACCCGGGGGGTCTGGGCCAGTCGATTCATAATCCCCTCCATCATCTCCTGGATCGAATATTCCTCCTCCGGCATCCCCTCCAACTCGAGGCGGGGCAGTAAACTTTCCAGCAAAGCGCTAAAGGCCTGGACTAAATCCCAAAGGGTCACCTGCCCGACCGGTTCAGTAGTGGCGGCCACTTCCCGGTCGGGGAAAACCCCACCCGTCCGCGGATAGAACCGCCGGGCTTCTGCTTCCCGTTCTTGGAGGCGGGTGGCCACTTCCTTCGCTTTTTTATACTCCAGCAGGCGTTCGACCAATTCGAGACGGGGATCTTCTTCTTCCGTGGTTTCCACTTCCGTCTCCACCACCGGGCGGGGCAACAGCATTCGCGCTTTAATCTGCATTAATGTCGCGGCCATCAACAGAAAGTCGGCCGCCACATGCAAGTCAAAAAACTCCATCGCTTGGATGTAAGCTAGAAACTGGTCGGTAATCTGCACAATCGGGATGTTATAGATGTCAATCTCCGCCCGCTCTATTAAGTGGAGTAAAAGATCCAAGGGGCCGGTAAAAACCGCCAGTCTCACCTGATAACTGGCCTGCTTGTCGGTGCGGCGTTTAATTTTTCGCATCGGCGGATTGGAGCAGGGCCAGTTCAATTGTGGCTGGCTCGCTGGTTTGGTCATGATGGTGTTTAATCAAAGCAACCACGGACGGATCAATCCCCAAACTTTGGGCCATATAGGCTCCCCGGTCCGGATGGTGGAGATCAACATAGAGGGCATGGCCTAATCCCTTTTCGCCCCTTTTTGCCCATTTTTCGCGTAGACGCGGCAGATACCGGCGGATCAGCCCCACCCGGATCCGGTTCCACCAGGAGATTTCACCCCTGACTTTCCCGACGTCATGCAGTAACGCCCCCTGAATCAACAGGGACAGATTGGCACCACTGGTGTCAACCTTCTCCGATAAAAGATATCGCGCCACGGTAACGGCATGTTTTTGGTCAGCGTAACTCATCTGATTAAAGAGAAACAGGCCCGCTTCATCCAGGTATTTCTCGGCCAATTGGCGGTCGGTCTTATTTAGTTTACGCCGAAAAAGACCGATCACCCTCTGCCAAGCAGCCAAAAACACCCCCCCTTCCTTCGTGCGATCCCCGACCCTAGATTAGAGATTAAAGCCCAAATCCGGTGATCAGGGAGGTCCCAAAATTCAGCAGCATTGAGAAAAAACGACTAAACGGCCGGTTAAAGAGGAATAAAAGGGCAAACAGGATTAAAAATCCATAGCGTTCAAGTTGTATGTAAAAGTGAAGGGCTTGTCCCCGGAGGAAGTAACGGACCAGTCGCGATCCATCCAACGGCGGGATGGGCAGCAGGTTAAAAAAGGCTAAGCCCAAATTTAACAACATTCCGGTGTAAAAAAACTGAATCAGCAAAAAACCCGCCTCCGGCCCCAACACCCGCGGCCAGAAACCCAGATAAAGGAGGCGCAGTGGCAAACCAAAGAGACAAGCAAGGACAAGATTGGACACGGGACCGGCCAGGGCAACCAACATAAGTCCCTTGGCCGGGTTCCGGTAATAGCTGGGGTCGACGGGCACCGGTTTGGCCCAACCGAAACCAAAACCTTTGACCATCGTGATGACAATCATTAACGTACCAAAGGGATCCAAATGCGCGAAAGGATTCAGGGTTAAACGACCCATCAATTGCGGTGTTGGATCCCCTAATTTATAAGAAACCATACCATGGGCAAATTCGTGGATGACCAAGGAAAGCAGAACAACCGGGACGGTCAAAATCACGCTGTAAAGCTCGGGCATTCATCACCCTCCAAACAAAGCCAAAAGAACCTTAGAGTATTATAACACACTTTAGCCGTCGACTCCAAGTCTCCTGGTCCTTCTTACCAGGGCAGAAACGGCAAAACAGACGGAATCCCGTTCCGTCTGTTGGCAATAAGGCAAGCTTATTTCGCGATAGGTTCCGTTTCCGGCTTCACCTTTAAACGCTCGGGCATCAGATCATTCTGGATTAACTGCTCATAGGTCTCCCGCCGGACAATCAATTCCGCTTCCCCATCGGCCACAAGGACCACCGCCGGGCGTGGCAGCCGGTTATAGTTACTGGCCATCGAATAATTATAGGCCCCCGTATCAAAGACCGCCAACAGGTCCCCGGGTTCAGGCGCGGCCAAAGGTAGATCCCAAATCAACGTATCACCGGATTCGCAACATTTGCCGGTGACGGTAACGACCTCCGTCAACGGTTCATTCATCTTATTGGCCAACACCCCTTCATAAACCGCCTGGTATAAGGCAACCCGCGGGTTATCGGTCATCCCGCCGTCAACCGCCAGGTAGGTCCGGACCCCGGGGATCCGTTTAATATTCCCCACCGTGTAGAGGGTTGTTCCGGCAGGCCCCACAATCGAGCGGCCCGGCTCCAAAACCAGCCGGGGAAGGGGATAATGCAACGCGGTCAGACGCTCCCGGGCGTAGCGGCCGATTTGGGCTACGGTTTCCCAGAGGGCAAGCGGTTTTTCCCGTTTATTATGGGCGATCCCAAACCCGCCACCAAGAGCTAGCTTCTGGGCTACAAAACCGGTTTGGGTCCGGACTTCCGCCATAAAGGCCGTCAGTACATCAACCGCCGCCATAAATGGTGCCACGTCTAAAATCTGCGATCCGATGTGGGCATGAAAACCCAGCAGTTTGATCTGGGGGGAAGCAAGGGCGATCTTGACCGCTTTCATGGCGACTCCGTCCTTGATCCCCAGCCCAAACTTGGAATCTTCCTGCCCCGTCTGGGTATAGCTGTGGGTGTGCACGACAATCCCCGGTTTCAGACGCAGGACAACCTGGGGCTGGGTTTTCGTCTCCCTGGCCAACTGGATCAGGGTCTCCAGTTCCATCAGCCCGTCAACCATAATCCGGCCTACCCCGTTTTTCAGGGCCATCAAAAGCTCGGCACGGGATTTGTTATTCCCATGAAAATTAATGCGCTCCGCCGGAAAACCCGCCTGCAAGGCAGTATAGAGTTCCCCGCCGGAGACCACGTCCAGGCCAAGGCCTTCTTGATAAACCAAACCACACATGGCTTGGGTTAAAAAGGCTTTTCCGGCGTACACCACCTCGTAATTGGGGTAAACTCCTTTTAAAGCCTCACGGTAAGTCCGGCAATTGGCGCGGACCTTTGCTTCGTCCAGGACGTAAAGGGGCGTTCCAAAATCCTGGGCTAGTTCAACCACATCACACCCGCCGATCTCCAAGTGACCTGAGGAGTTGATCGTAAATTTCCGTTCGAAAACTTCGCTGGCGAGCATCCTATTCCTCCTCAAACAACGATTCATCTCCGAAGCCTTTTAAATCGGTTTTAAATTCTTTTTATTCTAGCACTACCGGAAGTTAAAAGTCAAGAAAGCTGAGCTTAAAATGGACCAACCGGTTAAACAAAGCAACTACCGCCGATAAACTCGCGCAAGATCGAATTGGCCGGCACTTCCACCTCGTCCAAGGGTAAGAAATAGGCGGTAAATTTCAAAAGCCGCTTGGCCTCGGCAAACTCCGGCACCTCCGACGGGATTGCCTGTAACAGGGGTTCAACATACTTTTTCAAAATGGCCAGTTCGTAGATGAGCGCAGAGTTGAACATGATATCAGCTTCCTCTTGGAAGGGGAAAATATTCTTCTCTTCGCCCCGGCGCACCGCCGGCCAGAGCCGTAAAGTTGTCAGGGCGTCGTGGCCGCGGAACTGGCTGTCCCGGACGATACGGCGGATCAAACGGTTGTCGGTGGTGGGAATCCGGTTATGGCTATCCATGTTCAACTGGGTTAAAGCGCTGATATAAACCTTGAACTTGCGGTCCTTTGGTACCGTCTGAGTCAGTTTTTCGTTCAGGCCGTGAATCCCCTCGATCAGAATTGGTTGGTCCGGTTTGATTTGAAGAACTTCACCCCGGTACTCGCGTTCGCCCGTCATAAAATTAAACCGCGGAATCTCCACCTTCTTCCCCATAATCAAATCGGCCAGTTGTTCATTGAACAGATCCAGGTCGATCGCTTCCAAAGCCTCAAAATCAGGCTCACCTTTTTCATTGCGGGGCGTCCGGTCCCGGCTGACAAAATAATCATCCAGGGAAAGGGAGACCGGCCGAACCCCGTTGACCCGGAGTTGAATCGCCAAACGCTGAGTAAAGGTGGTTTTCCCCGAAGAAGAGGGGCCGGCAATCATCACCAGACGCACCCTTTCCCGGTCGCGGGTGATTTCGTCGGCAATCTGGGCAATCTTCTTCTCCTGGAGCGCTTCGGCTAACCAGATCAGTTCCTGTCCCTTACCCGCTTCGATCATCCGGTTCAAGGAGCCAATATCATTGACCTCCAGAACTTCGCCCCATTTTTCATACTCGTAGAAGATCTGGGACAGCTTACGTTGTTCCACATAGGGTGGTACTTTCGTCGGCGATGATTGGGACGGGTAACGCAATAGAAAGCCAGGAAGATGAAACAACAACTCAAACTCCTTTAAAAAGCCGGTGCTCGGTAACATATAGCCGTAATAATAGTCATAATAATCGCCACAGCGGTAGATAGGGACTTCCTTTGCCTGCCGGTAGGACAACAACTGCGCTTTATCGGTCAGGCCTTCGGCTTCAAAACGCCGGATGGCATCGGCCAATGGCACCTTCTGCTTCTCAATCTGCTCATCGGCGTCAATGATCGCCCGCATGCGCTCTTCCACCAGACGAAGATCTTTCTCCATCACCGGTCGGCCAATATAGAGCTCACCGTACAATCCCTTGCTTAAAGAGTACATAATCCGCACCTGACAACCGGGAAAGACTTCTTTCGCCGCCCGGATCATGACCATAATCAAACTCCGGCTGTAGATCCGGATCCCGTCCACATGGGTAAGATCAACCGGCTTCACCACTGTATCCTCAGTGACCCGGTAGGAAAGTTCCCGGAGGTCCGTACCGACGATCGCCGCCACAATCTGGGGCTGACTCTGCCCGGGCCAAGCACCTAAAATCTCCTGCACGGTCGTTCCCTTCGGAACAACCTTCGTCTCTTCTGCCACCTGTACGCGGATTGTTTCCATGAACCATCCTCCTTTTGCCCTCAAATTATCACTATGCTCATATCCTGCCCAAAAAGCATAACAAGGAAAGAACGGATAAAAATAATAAGGATTGTACTTTGCCAACAAATATGTTATTATAATAATTGGTCTAGATCCTCTGCGTCTGTAGCTCAGCTGGATAGAGCAACGGACTTCTAATCCGTAGGCCGCAGGTTCGAATCCTGCCAGACGCGCCAGCTAAATGAAGGTTTAAGGAGAAAAAGCCAAGGAAAAAAATTAGGAAAAACTACCGACTGTGGAGACTTTTGTCGGGACTTTTGTCGGAAATACCTTGCTCTTTCTCCTTTTAAAATACCGGCAAACACAACGGAGCTTGGCTCCGTTTTTTGCCATTTTATGAAACCTTTATTCCTTCCTCTTTTAAAAACGTCTTCCTCCTTCCGCGTGTTTCCCAAACTTTCGCCTTTCAGAACCAAGTTGCTGCTCTTCTCTTCCCCCAGCGCGCGTAAGAGCCTCACCCGGCTTCATCTCCGGGGGTGTTACCAAGACCTTTAGCGTAATTCGTTATTTATGGTGGTTTACTGCGTTAACTATGCCCTGAACAATCTTCTTCCCCTTCTGGGTCAAATAAACCTCGGTAATACGCCGGTCAAACACATCCGGTCGCAATTCGATGAGGTTGTAACCCTTTGTTTCAACCTTTCCGTCCTTTGTTTTGACTTTATATGTACCCAGTTGTTTTAAATTTCTACTTACCGTGCCGTGCGGCAATTTAGCCCGCTCGGCAAGGACCCTTTGCGCAGTGCCTTCGTTCCGGGCAACAAGCATCAGTAAATAGAACTGAGTGATGGCAAAGTCCGGGTTGATATGTTTCCTCACGTACTCAATACCTTTTATGATTTTGGCGACAGTTCCATCAAACATAAAGCTGGCTTCGGGCATTGCTTAACAATCACTCCTTCTTTTGCTACAGAACAAGCCTTTCCCCGATTGCGGTTGTTACTGTGATTCCATACACCGGTTATACCCCGTACCCCGCTTAGCTTCGGTATTAAATATATTTTAAACTACATATTCAACTTGTGCAAATGGCTTTCCCCGGACACTTGATACTGCTGGCTAAGCGGCGGCGCTGGTTTTCGGTTGCCATGGACAATAACCACAGGCATAAGACCATCACATAGCCGTCCAAATAGTAGTTACTGCTTCGTTCGATTCAAATTTATGTTCGTAGATCATTGTTTTACCCTCTAAGGTTAGGCGGTCAAGATCATCTCGCTGTTCAACTTCATCAGGACAATCCGGATGATGAAGCCAACGAAACTCGGTAACATGAATAACTATGCTTCTCTTTTCCGCATCGACCTCAACAACCTCAAACTTTTCCAGCAAATCGATTCCCCCTTCATAGGGCCCAAGCATAATAAGGTTTCCTTCAAATTTCATCCACCACCTCGGCTCTGCCGCCGACAACCACGTGTTATTAAATAACACACTAAGCGGATCCCCCGTCTCTTGAATAATCTCCGGCTGGCAGGAAGGGGCTTTTGCTTCCGTAATGACCTCCGGCAGATCGGGAGGGGGATCCATCTCCTTAATTACCTCACCGGAAAATTCCTTTCTAGGGATTAAATTGACTACTATAAAAAAAGAGACGAAAACGATGCCAATAAGAAGGCCAAAGCAAAATGTAGTTCGGGGTTTCATCGGTTTCACCCTACTCCTTTTATGCTTTAAATTATTAACATTTTCGGTACCAACCTTTATTTTCCTTCCATACATATTTATACCGCTGAAAATGGTTAACCTGAATAGGAAAGGACCCCGCTCTCGTAATCAAGATCAGGGTCGCAGACAAACGGCGGTTTTAGTTTCCCACTAAAACCGCCGTATACTGAAGGTTGACCGAACATAAATTTATTTACTTATTGCCCTTATTTGATCCTTTCCCAGTTGTCGAGATCAACAATCTCCGTTGGGGTCTTAATAAAACGGGGTACCTCTTTCCCGTCAAAGTAGTCCTTAATTGCGCGCATGGTGAGTCTCCCCATCTCCGTTGGGAATACCGCAAGGGTGGCGGTGAGTCGCCCTTTGGCCACATCTTCAATGGCGTCGGGATTACCGTCAATCCCGATTGTAAAGATTTCTTTATTCATCGAGCGGGCCGCCTGAGCAGCACCCTGGGCCATGGCGTCACTGCACCCAAAGATCAGATCAAGATCGGGAATTGACTGTAAAAGGTTTTCCGCGACATTCATACCTTTTTCCCGTTCCCAATCGGCCGGCTGAGAAGCAGCGATTTCGATCTCGGGGAACCTACTCAAGATCTCCATGAACCCACCTTTTCGTTCCGTAGTATGGTAACCGGGCACTCCTTCAAGAATAGCCACTTTCCCTTTCAACTCACCATACTTACTGTGCAATAATTCCACCGCTTTCAATCCCACTTTACGCCCGCCTGCCCTTTGGTCATAACCGACATAAGCAACCACCTCACCACCGGGCAATTCGGTCAAAGAGTTAAAGACGAACACCGGGATACCGGCTTTGTTGGCTTTTTCGACGGCAGCGACGATTGCCTTATCATTGATTGCACAAAGCGCAATCGCGTCCACATTTCGCTGGATCATGTCTTCAACCATGCTTACCTGTGCTTGGAAGTTTGTTTCCCGGTCGGGAGCTAATTTATATAAATTCCAACCTAACTCCTTGGCCACCTCGGTGGCACCGGCATTCGTTGCAATGTAGAAAGTACTGGTCAACGCCGGTGAGATCATGGCCACCTCTATTTTTTTCCGTGCGGCCTGGGCACTACTGAACACCAACACCAAAATCAGAAGCATAAGTAATAGTTTTTTGCGCATCCAGCTTCCTCCTTCTTTAATGGTTATTGTTCATAGAGATTCCGGCCTTTTACCCTGATCGCCCATGATCACCCCCTTGAACTTGGTAGCTTTAATGATTACTCCCTTTTTCCTTAAAACATCCACCGTTACAGCCGCCAGAATAATTAAGCCCAATATTACCCGCTGCCAGTGGGAAGAAACCAAGAGCAGGTTTAAACCGTTTCTGACCACACCCATGATTAAAGCACCAATGAGCGAACCAATTACCCCCCCTTGACCGCCGCTCAAACTAGTTCCGCCAATGACGACTGCAGCAATGACATCAAGTTCAAAGCCATCACCCGCTACTGAAGTGGCCGCATCCAAGCGGGCGGCAAGGACCATCCCAGCCAAGGCGGACAAAGCCCCGGTTAAACTGTACACTATTGTTTTGTAGCGCCCAGTCGGAATTCCGGAAAGAATTGCTGCTTCTTCGTTGCCACCAATCGCGTAGGTATAGCGCCCCAATTTCGTCCGTTTCAGCATAATATAGAAAATGATATAAACGACAACCATCAGGATGACGGGGAAGGGAATCGGCCCGATCATGCCTTGACCAAGATATTTAAAGGATTCGGGAAAGGTGTAGATCGGAGCACCGCCGGTGTAGACAAACGCCAAACCGCGCGCCACCCCCATAATACCTAAAGTAGCAATAAAGGGTGGCAAAGGAATACGGGTAATCATTAGCCCATTAAGCAAGCCAAAGAAGGCACCGATGATAATCCCGAGAAAAACCGACAACCAGACATTCCATCCATAGTTAACAATCATTCCCGCTGTTAAACAACTGGATAAACTTAAAACTGAACCAACGGAAAGATCAATCCCGCCGGTGATGATGATAAAAGTCATTCCCGCCGCAACAATTCCGATCAGGGTTGATTGCCGCAAAATATTCATTAAGTTGGTCAAGGAAAGAAAGTGGGGCGAACTGAAAGACATAATCACACATAACAAGATTAAGGCGGTCAGTGCCCCCAATTCTTTACCAATAGAACTGTTGGCTTTCCCTAAAATCCTCCTCATGGTTCTTCACTCCTTTGTTGCATATTTCAGGATTTTTTCCTGGGACGCTTCCTGAGCAGTCAGTTCACCAGTGATCCTGCCGTGACTCATAATGTAGATCCGATCGCTCATACCGATTATTTCCGGGAGTTCGGAAGAGACCATAATCACCCCGGCGCCATTTTTTACTAGCATATTTATTAAATTGTAGACTTCTTTTTTGGCACCAACATCGATTCCTCGCGTCGGCTCATCAAAAATAAGAATCTTGGCGTTTTTCAGCAACCATTTGGCGATAACAATTTTCTGTTGGTTGCCACCGCTTAAGTACCTTACTTCCTGCTCCAGACTGGGCGTCTTAATCCTGAGCTTTTCCACCAAGCTTTCGGCCGTTGCCTCTTCTTGCCTGCGATCAATAAATAGACGCTTAATAAATTGGTTTAAATCGGTGATTGTCATATTTTCCTTGACTGGCCGGATCAGCATCAGGCCTTGTCGTTTGCGGTCTTCCGTTATGAAACCAATCCCTTGCTTGATCGCATCTTGGGGTGACTTGATTTCAACCTCGTTCTCTTCGATATAGATTTTTCCTTGTTCAAAACGTTCCGCCCCGAAAAGACACCGCATTAATTCCGTCCGCCCTGATCCCACCAGACCGGCAAAGCCAACTACTTCGCCCCGCCGCAAGTTAAACGAGATCTGATCCAATACCCCTCGTTTGCTTAACCCTTCAACCCGCAAAATTTCTGCGCCAAGTGCCACATCCCGTTTCGGGAACTGTTCGGTTAAATCGCGCCCGACCATCAGTTTAATTAATTCATCTTTGGTCATGGCCTTCAAATCCGAAGTCGCGACATGATGTCCATCCCGCAAAACAGTAACCCGGTCCGCAATTTCCCATAATTCTTCTAACCGGTGGGAAATATAGATGACAGAAATACCTCTGTTTTTCAACTTTTTAATGGTTTTGAATAACTGCTCGATTTCACGGTTCCCCAAAGCCGAAGTCGGTTCATCCATGACAATTATGTTCGCGTTCATCGATAAAGCTTTGGCTACTTCGATCATCTGTTGTTGCGCAACACTAAGATCAGCGACCAAACAGTCGAGGTCAATCTTTATTTCCAGTTCTTCCAGAAGCTCTTTTGTCTTCCGCTTAATTTCTTTATTATCAATAAAATATTTATGCTTCATATGCTCCCGTCCGAGAAAGATGTTCTCATAGACGGATAGGTAAGGAATAAGGTTAAACTCTTGATAGATTACGCTTATCCCCAATTCCTGCGCATGTCTTGGGTTCTGAATCGATACTTTTTGGTTGTTAATGATAATTTCTCCCCGGTCCATTTGGTGCGCACCAGAAAGGATCTTAATAAGGGTCGACTTTCCGGCACCATTTTCCCCAATTAAAGCATGGACTTCCCCTTTTCTTAGGTTAAAATCAACGTTATTTAAGGCTAACACTCCGGGAAACCTCTTTGTGATCCCTTTCATTTGTAAAGAATAATTTTCACCCAAACCCACCACTCCTTCGCCGGTGAATCGCACCACGGTTTGATACACCCGTTCTCAAGCGTTATTATTTATAATATTTTTAATATTCATGCCCTTCATTCCTATGGTATACCGGTCGTTCTCTAAAGAAGCAATCCTAACTGCTCACCCCTTTTACTTTTTATTATCTTTCTTTATTGTATTTATTTATTTTTTGTTTTCCCTTTATTTATATATTCTGTTTCGGTAAATATTCCTTCTTTTTTGTTCTATCTTTTTGTTATTTTATTGTTTTTGATCGGTTCAAAGTATTTTTTCCAAACTAATCTTCTCCTCTTCCGCCAGGTTCCCATAAAGGAAAAGCCGGATCTAGATAGCTAAATCCGGCTTTTCCGTACCGCACCTTTACGCAGATCTGCGGTTATATGACTTGCCAGTTGCATATGATAACGTTGCGGGTTTGCGGCATCCATGGACTTTAAGGCATAGCCCGGGTCTTAGTGCAACACCACAAGCTACAAGCGGCTTAAGATTTTTTTACCACCTAAACTCTTTATCATAATCAGGCAAGGATTTTCATCATCCCACATTTCTGAAAGTGTGATCAGCAGTTCAAACCCGATCTTTATGTAAAATGCTCTAAAAGAGGCCAAGTCCTTTATATGGCCGTTTCCTGCTAATTGTAAGTTATGGTAACTTGTGTTAATATTGTAGAGTATATAAAATAGACTTCAGAAAACATCCCCGGGAACATGATTTGAAATCCTTAGCTAACCGGGTCTTCCGGTTATCCTTAGGAGGTAAACTCAATGCGAAAAAAGCGGTTTTTACTCCCTGCCGTGTTCACAATGGTCTTTATCTTGCTCACGGCTATACCTTCCTTCGCTATGGTCGGGAACCTAGCGGAAAGAATGAGTTGGAGCTACATGACTAAACTTGACGGGCAGCTCTTTTGTTTGAACAAGGTTACACTCATCAGCCGGGATGATACAGAAACTGAGACCATCTGGACGTTCAAGGATGAATACTTCTACAAATTAATCCTCGAGGGAAATTGCCAGGAATATCGAGGGCAAAGCATTATTCAATTGAGAGATGATTGTTCTTTAATCAGCACCGAAGATACGTTATATTTGAATGGGCAAAAGCACACTCATACCTTAATCGCGCAAACCGAAGATGGTTATGTTTTTTCCGAAAAGACTAAGGAAAAGCAGCACACCAATCAGATCAAAACGGATAAACCCTTATATCTTTATGATCACTCCCGCCCTTGGTTAACCGAACTGTTGCTTAAAAAGCAATTTCTCAGTCCCGAAAAAGCCTGCCAGGCCATTTCCCCATCCGGTCGGGTCATTCAGATCGAATATCAAAATAATCCTGGACGAACACAGGGGGAGTCCGAAGAAGATCGTTATTTAGCCGATAAAGACCTGATTTACGTATGTTCTGAACAAATGGTCTATAGGATAGACGCTGAGGATTACGGCATCTGTGAGTTTATGGTTGGTGAAGACTTTTCCGAAGAGATAATTACTGGTTACACCGCTGATCGAATTATCTGTGACTTACCTAGCAATACTCCGCTACTCCAACCCCAGCTTTTAACAAACATGACCATATCCATAAAGCTCAGACCGATTTTCAACAATCTTGCTTATCTGAAAACCCCAACCGCCCGGCAAAGGTTTAGTGGATCTATTGACGAACAATGGATTGAAGGTCTTGTTACCCTTAATCAGGTGGTTAAAGGGACCACCAAAAACGAACCCTTTGTTTTTCCGGTGGTAATCCAATGGGGGCCCGAATTTACCGAGTATTTAAGCGACCATCCTTTGCTCCAAATCGACCACATAGAGATAATCACCACGGCCAAAGAGATCACAAAAGGGGCCACGAACACATGGGAAGCAGCGGTAGCCATTGCCCGTTGGGTCGGGGAAAACGTTACCTATGACGAGTCTTTTTCAGGTAAAGACTTAAATGCGGTCGAGATCCTAAAAGAAAAGAAAGGAGTTTGCGGCCATTTTGCGGTTCTCACCGTTGCCCTTTGTCGTGCTCTGAAGATTCCTACCCGGTATATCACCGGATATGCGTATATCCGTACTAATAATAGCTTTTCGCCTCACGCTTGGGTCGAAGTCTTTGCCGGCAAAAACGGATGGAAAGCCATAGATCCCACCTGGGGCCAATATGAATCCGCTGATCTTACTCACATTGGCTTTAGTGATAGTATCGCGTTGAGGCATAAATTTACTTTTACCGGGCTAAAACCGGGAAGGATCGAAATCCTCCATTTTACTCCAGAAGAAACGGGACCAATAGCTCCTTCTCCGCTCAATATTAGTCAACTCCTGGCCAGAGGAGACGAATGGCGTTTCGAAATCTTAAGTCAAGGAATGAAAATCGGAGATTATACGGCTACACTAAACGCCACCACCGATGGAAACTACCGCCTGAGGGAGAAATTAACTATTTCCCACATTTATACTGAATATCAATCCGAAATGCTCTTGGATGAGCAGGGTTACGTGCTTTACTATTACAACAATGGTCAATGGGAGAGGGTAAAAACAGAAAGAGAATTCTTATTCGCAAAGAATCTACATATTAAGGTGGTAAGCGCAGGAAGAGAGACCCAGTTTACCTTTTACCGCTTATTCAACGATGAAATAGCGGTCGATATCTTAAATTTTTTGCCGTGGGGGTGGTTGGCCGCCCGTTTGGTCGAAGATCTGGAGACAGAGACCACCAAGACGGTTACCGTTTTTCTAGCCGACAGTGGTGAATATAAAAATCTTGCGGTGACCATTAGGCCTTATTCAATGGAAGAAGGTATAGATGGGAACGGCTGGTTATGTAACATCGCTGGTGCCCAGTCCTCGATGAAACTATATTTAAATAAGGAAAGACTATTAACAAGAATTGACATGCCCGAAGCCAATATCTCCGCTGTTTTAGTAGAATCATATTCTCATCAATGATCTACATTCTTAATGTTCGACCCCTTATGCAAACCCTGTTGTTAGTCGTCGTTTGGTCGGCCCTAATTTGAAGGTTTCCAGGGATGGCAAACGCTTACATCCCCCATCTACTTTCAATTAATTGCTTTTTCCACTGCCGCCATCGCATGGATGTAAGTTGTATCAAAAAGTGGTACTCTTGAATCTTCCTGCTTGATTAATAAAGGAATCACTGTGCAACCGAGAATTATTCCTTCCGCCCCCATTGCAATTAATTCCTCAATAATTCTTTTATATTCCTCTTTCGATTCTTCCCTGATTTCCCCAAGGCATAATTAATTAAATATCACCTGGTGGACGAGTTCCCTGTCCTTTTGCTTGGGGATTAAAACTTGATTCCCTCTTTCTTCAAGTCGAGATTTATAAAAATCTTCTTCCATTGTCTGTCGAGTTCCCAGTAATCCGACCTTTGTTATGTTTGCACTTAATACTTTTTCTGCTGTGGCATCAGCAATATGGATTAATTCAATTTTGATTCCATCCTTGATTTGCTCGAATAGTATCCCAGCTCATACCGCCAATTAACCCGATTGTTTTCATCACTCTTTCCTCCTGTACTATAAATTATTCTTTAGGTCTGTCGGATAATACTTTTATCTGCAGCGTACCGAAGCTCACCAAAAGGGCAGTAACCTTTTGGGGAAACGTCTTACATGCTTCCACATCGTTCGCTGGACAGCAACCAATGATAATCCCCGTTTTTGGTAAAAACCGGAGAGCAGGTGCGGAATACTTCGTTCATTCCTTGTACGTAACAATCATTCGCGGGGAAAGATACTTACCAACTTGAAAGACTAACCAGCCAATATCTTTTTCGGGAGAGGCACCGGAACTCCCGGTGCATACCTCAGCCCCATGTACTGTTGCCAAAAAACCCCGTCCGGTGTTTCGTATGGGGTCCCCGGCGCATAATCCTTACTCATGGCTTGGAATAAGTTAAAAGGGATTAAAACGCCAATGCGGGGAGGATGAAGTCTCTTCGATTTTAAATCCAGATAAAATGCCTTCGCCACTTTAGATGCTTTTTTCAGATGCTTCTCTGTTGGTTTATAATCATTCCAGCTTAAGGCGACCACCGGCAATTGGTAGCATTTATTAAAACCCCATCCGGCCAGGGTGTTAGCCAATGATTTCGTCACACAATCCGCAGAAACCCCGCCCGTGGTTGAAATGATTAAAGCCTTCTTCGCAAAGAAGCGTGGCCGGTGAATCAGAAAGGCCAGATGATCAGTGAAGTTTTTACCCAGGGCGGGAACGGCACCCTGAAAGCAAGAGGCCGCAAAGATCACGCCGTCACTCTCTTCGATCTTATCCATAATGGGCTGTATGTACTGATTATGCGGGCAAAAGGGGTCTGTCAAGAATTTAGTGCTTTTAGCTCTTCCATCTTAGCGTAAATAGGGTTTAACTTTCTCAGGAAAGAAGATCGAGAGCTGTAAGAGTATTTGACCCCAATTATGAATTCTACCAGTCCAT
>JAAYHQ010000056.1 GCA_012727425.1 Bacillota bacterium | reverse complement strand
GCCCATTCCCCGGCCAAGTTGGCCCGGGAGGCAACACTTTTCGCGACCGAACTCTCCTTTGCCGGTCTGCGGCGGGCGCTCCGTCGCCCCTTTCCGGGCCTGTTGGGGACGGTTGAGTTCTTTCCCGAAGAGGGGAAGTACCATTGGGACGGGCACCGGGCCTGCGGCGTGCGCTGGTCGCCCCGGCAGACGAGGGAAGCCGGGGGGAAGTGTCCGGTCTGTGGGCGTCTGGTGACCGTTGGCGTGCTTCACCGGGTGGCGGCGTTAGCCGACCGGACGGTGGAAGGACAACCCCCCGCGGCGCGGCCGGCGGAACGGCTCTTGTCGCTGACCAAGATTATTGCCGAAGCAAAGCAGGCGGGTGAAGGGACGAAAAAAGTCCAATCCTGCTACGACCGGATGCTGGCCGTCCACGGCCCGGAATTAAAGATTCTCCGGGAGACTCCCCTTGCCGACTTGGCGCAGACCGCCGGGGCGCGGGTGGCCGAAGGGGTGCGCCGGGTGCGCCAGGGACTGTTGAAGATTACCCCCGGATACGATGGGGTTTATGGTGCGGTTGAAATTTTTTAAGGAAAGCGCTTCCGAAAAAGGATACCAAAAGGAAGCCGTGGAGGAAGGGAGTTGTCAGGTGCAAAAAGTGGCTGAGTTATCACCGGCCCACTGGGCCTACCTGGGTGATGCCCTCTATGAGGTTTACGTGCGCGAACGCTTGGTGCGGGATCCGGTCTACCGCAATACGGGTGAACTACACCGGGAAGCCATCAAATATGTGCGGGCGGAGGCCCAGGCGCGGATCGTAAATTATCTTACCCCCCGGCTCTCGGCGGAAGAACAAGCGGTGATCCGGAAAGGACGGAACCAGAAGTGCGGGCATATTCCCGCCCACACCAATGCCGTGACCTACCGCTACAGCACCGCCTGGGAGGGCCTCCTCGGTTACCTGTATTTAACGGGACGGAAAGAACGCATGGAAGAGCTGATGGCGGCCGGCTTTGCCTATCTACAAGCGGAACAGGAGAAGGCCGCGCCTGCGGACGGGGCAAAGGTTTAGGTTGAAGCCGCAAGACAGGAGGAAAAAACATGGAAGTAAAGCTTTTAAGTCATACCCCCGAACCGGAACGGGTCGTGGCCACGGCGGCGCGGCTCTGTTATGCGCCAGAGGCGGCGGCGGAGGTGTGGTCCGGGTTTACCCCGGAGAAACAACAGGCATTCATCGGTAAGCTGGTGAACTACGGGCATTTTTCCCCTTTTGAGCATGTGGTTTTTACTTTTGCGATTACTGGGGTGAGCAGGGCATTAAGCCATCAGTTGGTGCGGCACCGGATTGCTTCCTATTCCCAGCGTTCGCAACGTTACATCGATGAAGCAGCCTTTGCAGTAGTTGTTCCCCCCACGGTGGCGGCCGATCCGGCCGCACGGGAAGAGTTTGCACGGGTCATCGGGCAGATCCAGGCAGGTTACAACCGCCTGACGGCGTTGGGGGTTCCGAAGGAGGACGCCCGTTATTTACTGCCGAACGCCTGCCAAACCCAGTTGATCATGACCATGAACGCCCGGAGTCTTTTGCATTTCTTCCGGTTACGCTGCTGCCGCCGGGCCCAGTGGGAGATCCGGGAGTTGGCCTGGAAGATCCGGCGGGAGGTCGTTAAGGTTGCCCCCCTTCTCTTTCGGGAAGCGGGCCCGGCGTGCCTGGTCGCGGGCAAATGCGCCGAAGGGACAATGACCTGTGGCCGGCCTTATACGCGAGAAGAGGTTGACAAGGTTGGATCCGGCCAGGTTGGTTTGGATGATCCAGGCGGGACAGCGGAGGCGGGAGAAACGACGACGGATTAATCATCGGCGCCAAAAGAGGGGGAAGCGAGATGATGGCGGAGGAACGGGGAGAGAGGCTGGAAGGGCGGAATCCGGTCTGGGAAGCGCTCCGGGCCGGAAGAAAAATAAAAAAAGTGTATCTGGCGAAGCAAGCCCATGGTCCGCAGGTGAACGCAATTATCGCCACCGCTCAGGAACGGGGGATTCCTGTGGAGTATTGCGAAAAAAAGGAGCTGGACCGCCTGGCGACTACCGGTCGTCATCAGGGGGTGATCGCCTGGGCGGAGCCGCTGACGACCGTAACGGTGGATGACCTGTTGGCCCGGGCCCGCGCCCGGGAGGAACCCCCGCTCTTGGTGTTATTGGACGGGGTGGAGGATCCCCAAAATCTAGGGAGTATTATCCGGACGGTGGAGGTGGGCGGCGGCCATGGCATAATTCTGCCGGAGCGGCGGTCCGCCGGTCTGAATCCGACGGTGTTGAAAGCATCGGCCGGGGCGGCGAATCATCTTCCCGTGGCGGTGGTGAAGAATACGGTGCGGGGAATTGAGGAACTGAAAGCTAGTGGCTGTTGGGTGATCGGTGCCGATCCGGCCGGGGACAACCTGTGGACCTCGCCCTTTGATCTGACCTTACCGCTCTGCCTGGTTCTGGGGGGCGAAGGAAAAGGCCTTTCCCGGTTGGCCCGGGAGAAATGTGATCTGCTCCTTTCCCTTCCCATGCGGGGGCGGGTCACTTCGCTCAATGTTTCTGTTGCGGCCGGCATCCTGGTTTATGAGGTGCTGCGCCGTCGTCAAGACCAAGCGGTACCGGAATGAAGTTAACCGCGGACCCTGTATTATGTAATTAATCCAGCTACCGACGGTGAAGATAAGCAAATTGCCTTGACGATTGTAATTGCCTGTTGTATAATGTTCAGTAAATGGGACATATTATATCTTTTATTTTTGTCTGGAGGCGATGTTAGTGGGGGCTAATCCGCAAAAAAACTATGAAGTTTATGATAACATGATGGACGAAGCAATTGTCGAGGCCGCCAGACAAGGTAATATTGGTGCTCAAGAATATTTGATTAATAAATATAAAAATTTTGTCCGCGCCAAAGCCCGTTCTTATTTTTTGATCGGGGCGGACCGGGAAGATATCATCCAGGAAGGGATGATCGGACTCTATAAGGCGATCCGGGATTTTCGCCATGATAAGCTGGCTTCTTTCCGTGCTTTTGCCGAACTTTGTATTACCCGCCAGATTATTACGGCGATCAAAACAGCGACCCGGCAGAAACACATCCCGTTGAACTCCTATGTTTCGTTGAATAAACCCATCTATGATGAGGAATCCGACCGGACCTTGATGGATGTAATCTCCGGGAACAAAGTAACCGACCCGGAGGAGTTGGTAATCAGCCAGGAAGAATACGTTGATATTGAGAATAAAATGGGTGAATTCTTAAGCGATCTGGAATGGCGTGTCCTGGTTTCGTATCTGGACGGCCGCTCTTACCAGGAGATCGCCCAGGATCTCCACCGGCACGTCAAGTCCATCGATAATGCGTTGCAACGGGTGAAAAGAAAACTCGAACGCTACTTGGAAAAGAGAGAAGAAAGTAACTTTAAAGGTTAAAGCCAAAAACCGCCAGGAACATGGTGCAAAATAGGTGTTGACAGAGGAATAAAGCTATAGTATAATTTATTTTGCGATTGACGGAGGGGTACCCAAGTGGCCAAAGGGGGCAGACTGTAAATCTGTTGCGTGATCGCTTCGAAGGTTCGAATCCTTCCCCCTCCACCATAAAAACCGGAAAAGTAAATAATACCGCGGGGTGGAGCAGCTGGTAGCTCGTCGGGCTCATAACCCGGAGGTCGAAGGTTCAAATCCTTCCCCCGCAACCAAGAGCCCTCATAGCTCAGTAGGTAGAGCGCATCCATGGTAAGGATGAGGTCAGCAGTTCGAGCCTGCTTGAGGGCTCCATTTTATTTTTGTTTACAAGCCGGTGGATGCCGACTTATGTCCATACTCCCATACCATATACTTCAGGACACTATGTTTTAAAACCGGTTATTACGCAGTGTTAGCAAAAGGACCAAGGACGATCGAAGGTGGCTTTCGATGGTCTTTTTTTGTTTATGGCTGGAATGGAGTAAAGGAGGGGGCGAATGGAGAATCTATGTTTTAACATGAAGGAATTTTATGTTTAAAGGAGAATAAAGAGATATTTGCGTTATCCATAATGGTCATAAAGGAGGATCAGAAATGGCAAAGCAAAAATTTGAGCGGACCAAACCGCACGCGAACATTGGAACCATAGGTCACGTTGACCACGGTAAGACCACGACGACGGCGGCGATCACGCTGGTGCTGGGCAAG
>JAAYHQ010000055.1 GCA_012727425.1 Bacillota bacterium | reverse complement strand
TTTGCGGTCCCCCAATTTTGCCTTACTTACGACCGGTCGGCCGCCGGGCCGCCCGTCGGCGCTGCGCCTTTAGTGCTTTTGCCTGTTTCCGCGCCGCCCACTCCTCCTCTTCCGCCACCCAGTCGATCTCTTCATCCCGGCCGACGATCGTCTCTCCTTTTAATCTGACCACCGTTTCGCCGGGGTTGGGCAAGGTGTAAGGGGAACCGTCCTCGCCCCGGTAGACTGTCTCCACGTAGGTGCGGGCAAAGTCCGATTCGCGCAGCCACCGGCGGACGAAAGACTTCAAAACCGGAAAATGGGCGCTGTGTTTGCCTTGACCGTGGATGATCCGGACCGTCCGCTCCCCGTACTGGAAGGCACTTAGGAGCCGCCGCTTTAACGTTTCCTCTGCTTCTTCCTGCGTCATCCCGTGCAGGTCGATGGTCTCCATTTTTCTTTCCATCCTCTCTGGTTACTGCTTTCATTATACTACAGCTTCAAGGTGGGCGGAGCCATCTTTCCCCCAGTCGCCCAGCTCCTCAAGGGAACGGGCGGTTTTACCATGACCACGGTGATCACTGGCACAAGGTTTCAAACTCTATTAGTGCTGTCGCGACAGCGTGAAACCGGGAATGGGAGATATCCAGCACTACGTTTTTCAACTTATATTCCTGTACATACCGCGAAGTCTCTCCGAAAAACTCAACCTTATGTCTTAAACTGCTTATAACTTGTATTTCATTTAGTTTCATACCCCTCCCCAAACCGATGGCAAATGCTTTAAGAATTGCTTCCTTAGCGGCAAATAAACCCGCATAAGCATGATATTGTCTCACCCCACAGGCTTTACTGTACTTGACTTCAGCCGGGGTAAAAACCAAATCTAAAAAGGGTTTCCCACTACGTTCAACTACTCTTTTTATTCGGTCAACTTCAACAATGTCTATTCCACATTGGATCATCGACTTTTACCCCCAAATTATGCCGGGTGTTTCAATTCAATTAAAAATCAACTCTAAACACTAGACTGTAAACCCGCTCAATTGGCAAAGAAGCATATTCTGTCTCATCCTTGCCCACATACCAAGTACCTTCTAAGGAAATCTGGGTATCCTTTATCAACTCACTGGTGATTGCGGTCATAAGCAGCATGCTTTCATCCTCCAAGTTTCTAAAAGCCCGCGCGGCCAAAGAAAGGGTATCGGTAAAAGGATAATGATTCTTGGTCAAGGCCGGACGTTGAATATTAAAGAAGATGCTTCGACGGGCCGAAGGGCCGGGCAAGTTTAACCACGGTTGTTGCTGTAAAAGTTCCTGACTAAACCCGTCTTCCAGGTAAATGTATTCGAACAGTACTGCAGTTTCCGTCCCCGGGTGCACGTAGCGCACCCCAACCAACCACCGTTGATAAAAATCATCTCCGCTAAGTTGAGGTCGGCTAAAGGAGGATTGCACCAAGCCGATTTCACCATAAAGCGCCAGATCCCGCCAGAACGGTGTGGTGAAAGGGGTGGACTCCAGAGACATCCCCATATTCAATCCGTCCTCTTTCGCATAATAGCCCATGAGGCTTAGGTCGGTCTGCGGAAACAGGGAATAAAGGGAGAGCTTCAAGCCATGTCCAAAATTTTCCGGCTGACCGGAGAAGACTAGCACATAATCGAGGGAATAAGCATGATGAAAATAGCTGAGCTCACTACTGTACACCCCTTGTTTTAAATCGGGATCAAAGGGGCTGACCGGCCCTTCAACAAACCCCGTAGGATTATAAGCGAAGGCCACCCCCCAAAGAATCCTCTTTTTTCCGAAAGTAAACGTGACATTTTCCAGCAGGCGTATCCCCAGATAGGCTTCGTTCACTTCGTAATTAATCTCTATCTCTTCGGCAGTATCCTCGCCGTTCTCCTCTGAACTTTCCATAAACTGTAAATCAAGATCAAGAACGGCAAATGTCCGCGTTTCGCCAAAAAGGTGGGATTTAGTATTGACTAACAAGTAGTTCTCGCAATACTCTTTGTCCTCAGCCAGAAGCAAATAATCATGGTGGCCCGATACTGAATTGTTGAGATTTAGATTAATCGCGAAGGCCGGTGATGCCATGGTAATCATCAGTAACCACAAAAAACTAACAGTTCGTATTGTCCGCATTTTATTGCGCCTCCGTTTTACCTTCTTTTTCCTGCCCCAAACTGACGTGGGGCTCCAAGCTTCTGCGCGCCCAGAAATTACGCCATAGCACAGCGGGAAGGACGATGCGCCGTTGCTGTCGATTTAAGATATCGTTGATCTTTTGATAACACAAGTGGAGGGCCGGATTAACTGTGGCCAATAACGAAAAGAGAAAAATAACACATACCGTAAAGAGTAAATCTGTAAAGCGCATAAACGGATAAAAACGTTCGCCGCCAACCACCCAGTTGAGCATGGCAGAACCCACAAAAACTCCGCTCCGGCCAAGGAACAAAACCAGGACGATGGCACAAACGAAGGCCACCCCTAGCGCAGCCAGAGAGAGAAGGAAAATCTCAGAAAAGATAATGGAAAAACATTGAAAGCGACTGTATCCAACCGCCCGAAGCGTACCGAACTCGCGCATCCGTTCAAAAAGGTTCATGCGAACCGTTGCCCGTAAACCGATGGCGATCATCCCCAGTAAAAAAAAGATGAAGACATTAAACATCGCCTTGATCAATCGGGAATTGGTTGTGAAAAATGGAGAGGCCTCATCATATGCCTCACAACGCAAAACTGAAGTCTCCACCGTCAAGTAGGCTTCTAATTCCCGCGCAAAGTGGCGAGCTTTCCTTCTGTCCTGAAGGTAAATCCGACCGATATCAAAATAGCCCTCATCATAATCAAAAAGTTCTCTGAAGGCCGGTTCGGGCATAAAACCATACCAGTTCTCATACCCGGCGGCGTTAGCATAAATTCCGCCCACTTGGAAATCAAGAGCATTCTTCGCCCCATAAGGGGTGGTGGCCTCAATGGTCACCCAATCCCCCACCGCCAGCTGATGTTCATCAGCCTTCGCTGCACTGATGCAGATCTGATAGCCCTTGACTGGCAAGCTGCCAGTCACCAGTTGAATAGCACCGCTATTGAGGAGAAAATCCCGGCTCTCCGGAGTAAGAGCATAAGCTTTTAAGTTCGCGTCAATCTTTTGCGTAGAAATTAACTGCCCATACCGGCGAAGGGTGGGAAAGTACGCTTTGATCTCATCCTTCCTTCCTGCGAGATACTCCTCAAGTTTAGCTAAGGCGTGCCGGTTCTCCAGATCTTGTTCTTCGGTATCCACCTCGAAACTAATATCATAGAGAAACTTACCCGGATCCATCGGACTGACCGCCTTCAATCCCTGCCAGATGACGGCAACCTCCCCGGATTGGAGGGTGATATAACCCCGCAATACTTGTTTTTCAATGCCATTCAACGCCGCATCGCTTAATAACAATAGGAATGAAGAAATAAAGATTGTTAAGCCAATCAGGAAAGAGCGTTTCCGGTTTTGCCGGATATTACGCACCGCAATCTTCAAAATAATGCCCATTACTCTATCACCTTAATCCATAGCTTTTTATCATCTAAAGTCTTCCTACTTCTCCTCCTTCAATAACTCCACCGGTTGCACTTTGGTTGCGCGGTAAACCGGGAAAAAAGCAACCACCATAGTGACACCGTAAAGAATACAGAACACCGCAAAAACCCGGACCGGATCATAATGGAAGACAAAATGCCTGCCTGTTAAGTAACTGATCGGCAAACCAAATTCGATCGGTTTCCGCCCCAAGGAGAGGACCACCCCAGAACCGGCCACAATGCCCAGAAGACCAAAGAAACCGACCAGAAGTTGAATTTCTTGCAGGAAAAGCCAAGCAACCTTCATCCGCCCAAAACCAATCGCCCTTAATGTTCCGTTCTCCCGCCGTCGCTCCAGAACAGTCATGGAGATGATATTAATCAGCAAGATGCTGATGATAAAGAGTAAGACGGCGGTAAAATAGTAAAAGAGAATTGATAAAAAGTTAATCCCACCCATGATGAAGCCGCCGGTCTGTTCCCAGGTGGTTAAGGCTGGGGTCGGCCCGGGTAATCCGTTCTCCGAAAAATACGCTGCCAATTGTTGTTTCGTCTCGAGTGCCCGTTTTTTATCACCGGTATAAATGATCACATCCGTAGCCTCACGCTCGGTCAGACCGAGCAACTCCTGAGCACTCCGCAGATCCGTATAAGCTACGTTGTAGCCAAAGAGATTTAACAGATCCACACTGCCAATCCCCACCACCGTCAAGGCGCTGTCTACGGTATAACCTTCCTTGGTTTGTGCTAAAACACCCAGCGTATCTCCGACTTGTACCTCGAGGTTCTTCGCCTGCGTTTCCGTAAGGATCACCTCATAATCATTCTCCAGGTACCGGCCGGCCGTCAGGGTCAAAGCTTTTCGGTAGGAGACGGCTTTGGGGTCAATCCCAAGAATCATCCCGCCAACCTCTTCCGTATCAGAGATGAAGAGTACATTATGGCGCACGCGTTTGACAACTTCAACCGGATTAATCCGTTCACGCAAGGCCTTTTCTGCTCTTTCCATCTCGGCTTCCGTCAGATAATTGATCTCCTCCCAACTCCCGCTCAGAGAAAAAAGGTCCTCTTTCTCCATACCGGCAGGCTGCAGCCGCACTTCACCGGCTAAAGCATTTATCACCGCCGTCTCCATATTGGTCTTGACGGATCCAATAAAACAAGTGAACAGGGCCATGAAGAAACCGGCAAAAAAAAGGAAACTTCCCACGTTTAACGCTCGTCGCCACTCAACGCAGAGATTCTTCCAGGCTAAAGTAGCTAGTCTCATTTCGTCTCCCCACTTTTCCCCGGGCAACCTTTTTTTACTAGCCCGTCTTCGAGGTAAATCACTCGATCAGCCCGCTTGATTATTTTTTCATCATGTGTGGAAAAGATGAAGGTTGTTCCTTCTGCCTTGTTTATGTCGTGCATTAAGTCAATTATCTCCAGACCGGTCACGGAATCCAGGTTGGCCGTGGGTTCATCGGCCAACACAATCCGGGGTTTAGTCACCAAAGCCCGCGCCACCGCCACCCGCTGGCGTTGCCCGCCAGATAACTCGGAGGGCCGCTGTTTGATCTGTCGGCTTAACCCAACCGCCTCAATTAAGCGCATGACCCTTTCCTTCCGCTCCCTCTTGGAAACCCCTTTCATAATCAGAAGCGGAAGTTCGATGTTCTCATAAACATTCAAGACTGGAATCAGGTTGAAGGACTGAAAAATAAAACCGATCGTATTTAAACGAAGACGGTTCAGTTCCCGTTCATGCAGGTTATTAATACACTCCCCATTGATTCTAATCTCCCCACTGGTGGGATAATCGAGGCCACCGATCAAATTCAGCAGTGTCGACTTCCCGCTGCCGGAAGCACCAGCAATGGAGATAAACTCTCCTTCTTGAATGCTAAGGTCAATTCCACGTAAGGCATGTACCTTCGTTTGCCCCAAGTCATAGTCTTTGGTAACAGCCTGCACACAGACTATGTCCATCCCAAATTCCCCTTTTCTTCTTTCTCTGACACAACCCCATATAAATTATTTTCTCAATCTGGAAAGTAATTCCTGCACCACAGGTGCCGCTGCGCTTGATGGAAACCTAGTAAAAAAGGCCCTGTTTAACGTAGGCGGGGGTAAAGATATAATCCTCCCATTTTGCGTCGGGGTTGAGTTTTTCAAAGATCAGCTCCGTCCAATACCCTTTTTGCTCGGCATTTTCAATCCTTATTCGTGCCGGCCGCTTGATCCCGCCCAGGATCTTAACATCTTCAAAATACATAACACGCAGTTTTTTACCCGAAAGGGCATAATAGTCCCTTCGCACGGGGATTTCATCCTCTTTTGCAATCCAGTAAATCACCCGGTCATAAGCAACCGTTCTCTTCTTCGCCGTTAACTCCAGTTTATGGCAGACCACTCCGGCCATAACCTCTTCCCCTTGATAAACCGGATTATAGTCATCGGCCATTGCCGTTCGCATCAAATCAGCGTTAGAAGCCTCTCCCCCCATAAAAGCATCTTTCGTCCCCACCCGCATCACCTTCTTTGAACGCGGCAAGTACATCCACATGTCATCACCGTCTCTAATGAACACTTGTCCGCGCTGACTAGGCGGTTCCACAAAAATAATCAGCATTTTATCGCCTTTTCGCCGCATCTGTACCTTATTTTCCTGCGGCTCTTGACCCGGCCGGTAATTCCGGATCAGCATAACTCCTTCGTATTCCTCCGGTTCACAGTTCCGATCGGTTCTAATCAGCAATTGCCGGGCTTCTTCTGCCAGCCCTTCCGCACCAGTTAACGGTAGAGAAACGGCCAAGCCCGATGTTAAAATTAACGCCATCAGAAAAAGTGTGTGGTAAGAACAGGTTCTTTTTTTAAACAACCCAAACGCCCCTTTTTCTCTGTTTCTATTCCCATTTCCAAAATCGAAGGGTAACTAGAAATGAGCCCACTAACCAACAAGACAACACGAAAAGGTCGCGCCCCAAATCATTCCAGTTGATTGCGCCGACCATTACCGAACGCAAGGCATTCCCCAGATAAGTCAAGGGGAAAAAGGCAATGACCGGCTTTAAAAAGCTGGGCAAGAATTCTTTCGGAAAGAAAATACCCGACAAAAAAATCATCGGAAATTGCACCGTTTGCATTAGACTTTGCCCGGCATCCAAGGTACGGACAAACGTTGTGCACATATAACCAAGGCTGATGAATGTCAAGCTACCCAAGACGACCACCATAAAAACGGTCATTAGATTATTGGTAATCTCGACGCCAAACACAGTTTTCCCCAGCC
>JAAYHQ010000054.1 GCA_012727425.1 Bacillota bacterium | reverse complement strand
TTTGAAGAGTTTTACCACAGCTACGGAGTGGGCTTCCGTTATAACATCCCCCTCCTCGGACAACTGCGCTTTGATTTTGGCTGGACGCCGGAGGGTGGCAAACCCAAGTTCAACTTCTTCTTCGGCGAGATGTTCTAGACGGCGAAATTCAAAGATAAAGGAGAGTTTTTTAGATGAAATTAAAGGTTGCCAAAAAACTACTGGTCCCCATGGTGCTGGTGATCGGCCTGGTCTTTGCCATCACCGGGCTGGTTACCGCCAAAAGTGGCTCAACGGTGGGGTATGTTGATCTACAACGGTTGCGGAATGAATTGCCGCAATTTCAAGATCTACAAGAACTGTTACAGCAGAAAAATGCCGAGTTTAGTTCCTATGGCGCCTATCTGCAAACGCAACAGAACAATGAGTTAAGAGATTTGGAAAAGCAGAAGGAAGCGGAGCTGAAAGGGAAAGCGGAGGCGGAACGGAAAGAAATTGAGGCCAAATACCAAGAACAGGCGCGCAAAATCATTAAAAGCTATCAACAGAAATTAGAAGCCGAAAATGCCCGCTTGTCTGGGGAAGTTCAGGCCAAACACGACGAAATTATGGCGCAAATCGAACAGATCTTGGCGGAGATCGCCAAAAAAGAAGGTTACGCCATCATTCTGGAGAAAAGTATCGTTTACTATGGGGGTGCCGATCTAACCGACCAAGTAATCGCGGCAATGACGGAGTAAAAACAAGGGGAATTGGTACAGCGATGATCGTTAAAAACAGCGGTGAACAGGAGTATGAATAAGGGGACCAACAACGCTTTCCGGAAATATTTCGTCCTGATTTTAATATTGATGCTCACCGCCGCCCTTGGGGTTGGGTTTTGGTTCTACGATCAAAGTTCCGAGGTGGCCGCCCCGGAAACGGAGCTTATTCTTCTACCGGAGCTCAAATGGGGGTCCTACCGCCGGATTACAGAGACCATCCAAAACCTGCCCCAAAAGCTGCGTTGGCGGCTGGAGCAACCGGGCCGGGAAGGGGAGGTTGGGGTTCTATCCTCGGTCGAAAAGGGACTTTCCGAAGAAACGGTGGATGCGGCTTTACGTCTGGAGTTGGCCCAACGTGAGGCGCTGCTTGCCGAGGAGCTCCAACTGCGGCGCCGGCTGATCGCAATGAAGATCGACCGTTTGGTCGAGCAGAAAAGAAAGCAAGCGGAGCACCGGATTGAACAAGCCTTGGCGGAGAAACGGCAGGAACAAGCGGCCGAATTGGCTGATTTTCGGCGGCAAAAAGAGAAAGAATATTCATCAAGACTGGCGACTTTACATTTTAAGATGGAGATGCCCGATTTGTCTTTGGAAGCAAAGTCCCGTTTGGCCGCGGAGGTGGCCACCCTCCAAGCGGAACTGAAGGCGGAAGTAAACCGTAAAGCCGCGGCCTTGGAGAAAGCGCTGGCGGATTTTGCGGCGGCGCAACAGGAAGTGGCCGCACGCGAAGTGGAAACTTACCGGCGCCACTTGGCTGCGGAGGGGGAGCAAGAATATCTCCGTGAAAAAAAAGAACTGGAAGCGGAATTTTGGGCTTGGGTGCGGGAAACCGAAGGGGTCGAGCGATTTCTAGCGGAAGATCGGGAATAAAAGGGGAGATTTTAAGGAGGAGATGCCAAATGGCGACTTTAGAAGAATTAGCATCGCTGGTGAACGGGAAAGTGGTCGGAGATGGCGGGTTGGAATTGACCGGAGTTTCCGGTCTTGATACGGCCCAACCCGGTGAGATCTCGTTGATCGCTTCGGCAAAAGCAATTCCTGCGGCACGCGAGAGTAAAGCATCGGCCTTTATTTTCCCTTCGAATTTAAGGGAGTTTAATTTTCAAGGTATTGGGGTGGATAACCCCCGGTTGGCCTTTGCCCAAATTTTGTGGTATTTTCATCCGCGTAAAAAATACGCGGAGGGAATCCATCCTTCGGCGGTGATCGGCGAAGAGTTCCAGCACGGTCCGGGCTGCCATATTGGTCCGTTGGTTGCCATCGGTGACCGTGTCAAGTTGGGCAAGGGGGTTGTCATCCATCCGGGCGCCGTAATCCAGGATGATGTGGAGATTGACGATGAGTCAGAGATCATGCCCAATGTGGTCTTATGCCAGGGGACGAAGATTGGGAAACGGGTGATTATTCATCCCGGGACCGTGATTGGCGGCGACGGGTTTGGGTTTGAAAAAACAAGTGAAGGGAAACACTTCAAGGTACCGCAGGTCGGCTGTGTGGTCATTGAAGATGATGTGGAGATCGGGTCCAATGTGACGATTGACCGGGCGACCACCGGTCAGACTGTGATTGGGGCCGGGACCAAGATTGACAATCTGGTGCAGATTGGCCACAACGTCAAAGTGGGTAAGGATAACATAATGGTGGCGATGACCGGAATCGCCGGCAGCACCAAGATTGGCAACCGGGTGACTTTAGCCGGTCAATCGGGGATTAACGGCCATATTACCATTGGCGATGATACGGTGGTTTTTGCGCGGGGGATGGTGATCAGCAGTCTTCCGCCGAACTCGATCGTTTCTGGACAACCGGCCCGGCCCCACGGCGAAGATATGCGGATTCAGGCGGCCGCCGGCAAACTGCCGGAACTGCTCAAGACCATCCGGCAACTGGAAAAGCGCGTTGCTGAACTGGAAGGTAAGCTCAATTAAGAACCAAGAGTCAGTTTTTGAAACCCGGGCGGTTTTGTGCGGATGACGTAGAAAACTTAACGGGTTTTTTCCTTAAGGGGTTCAGGGGCATGCGAATCATCCACCGTTATCTACTCCGTGAATACCTCACCAATTTTTTCTATTGCAGTATCGGGTTTCTAGTGTTATTAATCGGTAACTTTTTATTTGAGCTCTCCGATTTTCTGGTGGATAAACGGGCTTCGGTCGCGGTCATCGGCTTGCTGGTCTATTACCAGATTCCTTATTTGCTGATGGATGTCTTTCCGGCGGCGGTCCTTTTCGGCGTTTTTTTGGGTTTAGGGCGTTTGGTGCGGGAACGGGAACTGGATGCGATCCGAACCTCCGGGTGGAGTTTTCCCACCCTGACGGCTCCGCTTTTGCTGGTTACCTTAATCCTTTGCATCGGGGCGTATTATTTTAACGACCGGGTGGTTCCGGCGGCCAATTTCCGCTACGAACAGGAGATTAGGAAACTGGTCTATAAAGACTTTATCCCTTTTATCCAGGAAAATGTGGTTTTCAAGGGCCCCGACGACCGGTTTTTTTATTTGCGGCGTGTCAACGAGCGGGACCGGACGGTGGAGGGGATTTTGATATACCAGAGTGAAGGGCAGGGTTTTCCCCGTTTGATTGCGGCGGCTTCGGGCCGGATTGAAGAACAGTTTTGGCACTTGAAAGAGGGTAATTATTACGAACTGGACCGGGCGGGGCAGATCACTACCGTAACCGCCTTTGAGGAACTGGTGGAGGATGTGGGTGAGGACCTCAGTGTTTTTCTGGGACAGAGTAAAGGGGTGGATGAAATGAGCCGTGCCGAGTTGAAGCATTACATGGCGATCTATGCCAAAAGCGGCCTGAGCATCAGTTCCTTTGCGGTGAACTATCACTTGAAAGTGGCGTTGCCCTTCGCCGGTTTAATCCTGGCTTTTCTCGGTTTGCCGTTTGCCACTATGTTTCCGAAGAGCGGACGGGCCCTCGGGCTGGCCGCAAGCCTGCTGCTGATCATGGTCTATTTTTTCAGCACGGTTCTCTTTCGGGAGATGGGTGTTTCCGGCCTACTCTCCCCGTTTTGGGCGGCTTGGTTGCCCAATGTTTTCTTCCTGGTGTTGGGGATCGTTCTGTTGTTTTTCGTGATCAAGTAGGAAAAACTGTTTTTTCCGGGAAAAGGGTTGTGGGGGTACTGGTGAAGGGATGGAAAGGTAAAGTTTTGGTACATAAAACCAGGCTCGCCGGGATTCTAACGCTATTAATCTTTACCGGCGGGGTCTGTTTCGTGCCTGTTGCCCGGGCCGACCAGGGTATTTTAATTGCCGATGAAATATTTGCAGATTATGAAAATGAGTTACTGGTGGCCCGGGGGAATGTGGCTTTTACCTACCGCGACTATGAGCTGCGGGGCGAGGAGTTCTATCTGGATCTGGAAAATGAACGGGTGACTGTTCCCGGCTGGGTTGAGGTGAGAACGGAAGAGCGGACGGTTCAGGGCCAAAACCTGATCTTTTTCTTACCTGACGAACAAGGCACCCTTGAGGAGTTTTTCCTGCTTGAGGAGGCGGAAACCGGCGAACCGATTGTGATCCGTGGGGAGAAGGGCGAGATGAGCGGTGAGGATCTGTTTTGCACCGATTCATCCTTTACCGGCTGTGACGCCGAAGAACCCCATTATCATCTTACCGCGAAACGGATGACCTATTATCCTGGTGACCGGCTCGAATTATATTCTGCTTCTTACTGGGAAGGCAAGTTTAAATTCCCCACCTTCCCCAAACTGGTGATCTCGCTGCAGGAAGGAGAGAATGATTTTGACGACTCGGTCTTTGGTTACAACGCCACCGATGGTTTCTTCTTAAAGATGGTCTACCGCTATGCTTTTACCGGCACGCATCAGGGAAAGCTCCTTTTTGATTTGATCCAAGGGAAAGGGGTCGGGCAAGGGATTAAACACTGGTTTCCGGTGGGGGCGAACCGCGAGTTGGCGGTTAGTTTCTACCATTTGGACCACATTTACACCCCGGACCATGATTATCAGGTGCAAACCACGTGGCACCAGCAGATCGGGGATCTCACCTACGACTTGAGCGGAAAATATTATGAGTTGGGCTACCCCGAGTACGGGCTGCGAGGTAACTTTAATTACCGGTCCGCCCAGTGGCCAACCAGTTTTCAGGTGGAGACCGGGCAGTCCGGACCGAACCCCGAGTTTTACATCTACCCGTGCCGTCTCAATATTAGTTGGCGGCCCGGACCCCGGACCCGGCTGACGTACCGTAATAACCTCTATTACCGGGAAGATCTGACGACCGCCGAGGTGATTACGAAGCGCTACCAAAACAACCTGGAGTTTACGCAATCGTGGGACCTTTTTGCGCGGCCAGGATTTCAGTTCCTGGTCCGGCTGAAACAGGATTATAACTATAGCGATCGTTATGAAAGGCAATTTTATCATGAATTGCCGGCTCTTTCCTTCCAAACCCCCGCGCTTAATCTGGGTTGGCCCGGCTATTACCAAGGGAACGTGGATTTTCTCCGGTTGGTTGCGGTTAAAGGCGATTCCGAACAGGTTGGGACCCGGACGGATCTTCAGCTTACACGTCGTCCGTTGGGACCGGCCCTGTGGGAGCAGGGGGGATTCACCCTTGATCTGGCCAATAGTAACCGTTACCAAAGCTACCGGGTGGCGGGGACCGAATTTAGCCGGACCGCGATCTCCGTGGGTTTGACTGGTACGCAGCGGTTTACACCCAATCTGACCTGGACCAACACGGTAAGTTGGGTTGAAGCGCAGGGGGAAGCACCCACCGCCGAGTTTCCACGGCTGGTGACTTTGTCGCACTTGTTTCGGTCCGGGGGTCATCTGGCCAGTGCTTGGCGGTACAGTACGCCGCTGGTCAAAGCGGACCTCTCAGGGGGTTACAACTTCAGCCGGGTTGAACGTCCATGGTATCCGGTGCAAGGTGTGCTAACGTTAACCCCCCTGCCCAATAATAGCCTGCGCTTGAATGCCACTTATAACCCCAACACCCGGGAGTATACCCACCTCTATCTTACGGGGCGGGGGCAACACACTTCCGAACAGGGGAGCAGTTTTTATCTGGAAGCGGATTACGATTTTCTGGAGCAGCGCTGGGATACTTTAGAAGTGGAAGCAGCGCTGAAAAACCAGTTGACAGCGGCGCTCCAAAGCGATCTCAACCTCCGGTACAGTTTTTTCGGGGACGGTCTCGAACGCGCCCGTTTGGGACTGACTTATGATTGGCACTGCCGGGAATTGTTTTTTGGGTACGATTTCCTTCGTCAGGAGTATATTGTCCAGTGTCAGTATAAAATCTTTAAAGAGGCAGGTTTTGGTTATGGCTCCGGAGAACAAGGTTTCATGTGGACAGGAGCCGACCGGTGGGAAACGGAAGATGATTACTGGTAAGAAAAACTGGCGACTGCTGATTATGCTCCTCGGCGGGCTGACGGTCCCGGTTCTCCTTTATTTCAGTTGGCGTCCGGATCCAACCCTTGATTTGCACCCGCGGTCGGGGACGGTACAAGGTGTGACCTTATTGAACAGCCGTTATGAGGGATGGGAAGGGGCCAGACGGATCTGGTCCTTGGAGGCCGCGGAGATTTTCCGGAGTCCCAACGGGGAGACGGTTAACTTTCGCGGGATTGAAAACATCCGGATTTACCATGATGATGACCGCAGTTTAATCATAAATGCCGAGACCGCACGGCTTGATCTGAAGCAAAACGTATTAATCCTCACCGGGGTGCGCGGGGAGATTAACGACGGCCGATTACAGACCGTGGGGATGAAACTGGATTTGGACCGGAAACAGATTAAGTCCTCCTATCCCCTCTCCTTCACGAAGCAGGGCCTGGCGTTGCAAGCCAACCAGTTGGAAGGGAACTTTGAGACCGAGGAGTATTTGTTCTCCGGTGATTTGGAAGTGGTCCAGGGCAAGCAGCGGTCCCGGGGGCAAGTTTTCACCTATTATGCCAAGGAAGACCGGTTTGAACTAACCGGCAACGTGGAGGTTGAACTGGAATTATGAGCAGCCGCAGACGCTACATGATCACGGGCTTACTGGCGCTAATGGTTCTGATGGGGGCCGGCCGGGTGCATACGGCGGCGGACAGGGGGCTCTTTAAAGGGATTGATCGCTTTTATGGCGATACCGATGGGCAGCACTTGTTTATGGAAGGCGCCAACCTCGAGTATTTCCAAGGTAAGACCCACCTGCGGTTTAAAGCAGCGGAGATTCGTGAAAAGCCCGATGGTACCCGGGAGATCATCTTCCAGCACGATGTGGTTCTGACCCACGAGGACCTGAGGGTCACCGGCGACCGGTTCTGTTTTGATACAAAGCTCGAAAGCGGTGCTTTTACCGGACATGTTGTTTTGGAACGGGAAGAAAGCCGTGACGACCAAGGAGAAGTGGTTAAAGAATGGATTCGGCTGGTTTGCGGTCATTTGTATCTACAGACGAAGGAAAAGGCCTTTGTTGCCACGGAAGTGCCCCGGATTGAGCACGCGGACTTTTCCGGGAACGGTGAAACCATCAGTTACCGTGATGATGAAGAAAAACTGACGATCAGCGGCGGTTTTCATCTGCTGATGGACGAAGATGAACTGTTTGGCGAAGAGATCTGTTTTGATCTAAAACAAAAAACTTTTGAAGCACGGCGGGGGGCGACCCCCCTTGAGATGCGCATTGAACTCGAGGAGAAGGAAGCAGCGCCGCCGGACGGAGCGGAGGTAGGGGCTAATGAGCGGCGGGGCGAGCAGGCGGAAAATGGGGGGTTAGACGATGGAGGTTAAGGAAATAGTAAAAGAGGGAAACGTTTCCGGGACCTATCTTGTCTTAGACAGCCAGTGGCGGGTGGCGCGCAACGGGAGCCCATATGCCGCTTTGAGAGTGGGGGACCGGAGCGGGGAGATTGCGCTGAAGGTCTGGGAGATCACGGAGCCCACCTTTAACCAGCTACAAAAGGGGACAGTGATCCGGTTGGCGGCGGTCGCCAAGAATTTCAACGGCACGCTCCAACTGGAAGCCAGCGGGCGTGAGCCTTTTTTCCAGGTCTGCCAGGAAGGCGAGTATGACCCGGCTGTTTTTGTCCCGGGCATCTCCGGTCCGCAGTTGGCCGCGTTATGGACCGTGGTTGATGAAACCAGGAGCGGATTACAGCAGAGCGCCTACCGTTTGCTTTTGGACCATTTCTTTGGCGCCGAAGAGTTTCGGCAACGTTTTTCGGCGGCACCGGGTGCTTTACGGATCCACCATGCTTACCGGGGCGGGCTGTTAGAGCATACCGTTGGTGTGGTTACCCTCTGCCAAACCGCTGCCGACTTGTACCCCGAGGTGAACCGGGATTTATTACTGACCGGCGCTTTATTACATGATATCGGAAAACTGGAGTCATACACCGGCGAACTGGCGATTGAAGGGACGGACCAGGGAAAGTTGATCGGCCATTTGGTCCTGGGTGTGCAGATGGTGGAGGCGGCGGTCGCCGCCATCCAGGCGGCCAACGGGGAAGCCGCCTTCCCTCCGGCTTTGAAGATGCCGCTAATTCATCTGATCCTCAGTCACCACGGGGAACTGGAGTGGGGATCGCCGGTTCAACCGGCGCTTTTGGAAGCCTGTTTGCTCCATCATGCCGACCATATGGATGCGGAGGCGGCCAAGTTCCGGGAAGCTCTTCGTCAGCATCCGGGGAAAGGCGGAAACTGGACCGCTTATAACCGGATCCTTAAACGGTCGGTGTATTTGCTGGATGCGGAGGGGGACGAGGAGGCGACCTGAGTGCCAAATGGTGTTTTTGTTTCCGGTGGATTTCGCGGCGTATTATGCCTAACGACAAAAACCCATCGGTGCTGTGTAAGAACGGACAGGCGGAGGGAAAACTAGTTATGGTTAAGCTTGGAGCAAAGGAAGAAAAAAAGGAAAACGAAGGGCAAAGACCGGCAACGAAGATTGCCTTCTATACATTGGGGTGTAAAGTTAATCAGTTTGACACTGAGGGTTTGATTACGGAAAGCCGGGAGCGCGGCTATGAAGTGGTGGCTTTTGAGGAACCGGCGGCTGTTTATGTGATCAATACTTGTACGGTAACGAAGGAGGCCGAACGGAAAGCGAGGCAACTGATCAGAAGGGTGAAACGGAAGCAGCCCGACGCTTATCTGGTGGTGACCGGTTGTTTTGCGCAGACCAGTGCAGAGGTCTTGGCCGCCCTGCCGGAGGTGGATTTGGTTGTCGGGGTGGCCGGGCGGGGCCGGCTCTTTCAGCTTTTAGAGGAAAAACTGCCGGTTTGCAGTAAGAATCAGGTGCTCCCTTGGGCCGAGGAGGACGGATTCGAGGTTTTCACCCCGGATTTTACCAGCCAAACCCGGGCTTTTCTGAAGGTGCAGGACGGTTGTCAATCCTTCTGCAGCTACTGTAAGATTCCCTTTGCCCGCGGACCAGTCCGGAGCCTTCCACCGGCGCAGGTCTTGAAGGAGTTGGAACGCCTCCTGGCTTTAGGTTATAAAGAGATCGTCCTGGTGGGAATTCACTTGGGCCATTATGGGATTGATCACGGGACGGATTTGGCGTCTTTATTGACGCTGATTGAACAGAAGTGGAGTGGGGCGGCAACAAATTGGCGTTTGCGTTTAGGCTCGGTGGATCCGACCGATTTCACGCCGCAGTTGATGGAGGTGGTTTTATCCTCAACCCTCCTCTGTAACCATTTACATATCCCCCTCCAAAGCGGCAGCGGGAAGGTGCTTTCTTTAATGAACAGGAATTATTCGCCCGATGATTACGCCGGCCTCATTTCTCTGCTGCGCAGTGGCCGCCCTGATTTAGCCCTGACCACCGATTTGATGGTCGGTTTTCCCGGGGAGACCGAGGCGGATTTTGTGGAGACGTTAAATTTTCTCCAGGCCGTGGGGTTTGCCCGGGTCCATATCTTCCCTTATTCCCTGCGGCCGGGGACGAAAGCAGCACAAATGAGAGGTCATTTGTCAAGGAAGGTAAAGGAAGAACGGGTCAAGAGAGCGGAAGCGATCGCCCGTGATCTGGCCAAAGCCTACCGGGAACGCTTTATCGACCGGGTGGTGGAGGTGTTGATTGAAGAGATGAACCGGGACGGCTACGGAGAAGGGCTTACCCGGGAGTATCTGCGGGTCCAGGTGAAAGAGGTGCAAACGCCGAATACCCTGTTACACGCCAGGATTGTCCAGGCCGACCGGGAGCCGTTGACCGGGGTAGTTACTACTTTTTTATAAGTGGACTTTCGTGGATTGAAATAAAGTGGTGGGAAAAAGGATATTTCTTCTGCTTGTCGAAATTGAACATGGTGAAGGGAGGTTGAAAGGTGAGTGACTGTGTTTTTTGCCGCATCGTCCGGAAGGAAATTCCCGCCGAGATACTTTTGGAAACGGAAGAAGTTTTAGCGTTTAAGGATATTAACCCGGTGGCCCCTCGACATATTCTGTTGATTCCCAAGAAGCACATCAGCAGTGTGATGGACCCACAACTCCCGACATCGCCGCGCTTGACCGCTGAACTTTTTTCCGCGCTTCAGCAGCTCATGGGCGATGAGGAAGCAAAGGATGGTTTTCGCGTCGTGATTAACCGCGGTGCGCATGGAGGAGAAACCGTTCCCCATCTACATCTTCATTTGCTGAGCGGTCGAGAACTGGCCTGGCCTCCCGGTTGATTGACGTATTGGTAAAGATGTAGTATAATAGCGACTTAACATGTTTGTTGTTGGATTCTGATGCCTGTGGATTGATGTGGGCAGCGAGGGGAGGGAAGTAGATCGTGGCCGAAGTCAAGATCGGGAAAAACGAATCCCTAGATAGTGCCCTGCGCCGGTTTAAGCGACAGTGTCAGCGCTCGGGGATCCTGGCGGAAGTTAGGAAACGGGAACATTATGATAAGCCTAGCGTACGACGGAAAAAGAAAGCGGAAGCCGCCCGGAAGAAAAACAGGAGGTTTTCCTAATGGTCGTCAAGGTCCACCCGCGAGGGGTGGACCTTTTTAATTTTTCCATAATTATAACTTTATGATGGGAAACTATTTGGCTGTTCAAACGTTAAACGAATTACTTGGCTTTTATCTTATATTTTATATTTATATTCAAGCATTCGCGGCATCACCATACACACAAGGAGTATAACTATATTACATGGAATTGCGCGTATCGGTTCTAATAACGGCCTGATCCTGATAGGAAGTACACCATGCTTTAAATAATAGGTGCGGGTGCGCAATCTTGAAAAGGGGGTTATTGCGGTGAAACGGAAGCAATTTATAAAAATCAGTCCGTTTACCGTTGTTCTCTTCATTATTGCCCTGGCGGTGACGCTTTTTTCTTATCGCAATGCCGGCAACGAAGCGACCGATTTACTTTATATCATTCCGCTGGAAGGAAACATTTCCGGTGGAACCGCCGATTTTATCATGCGGGCTTTAAACGAGGCCCAGCAGCGGCAGGCGGAAGGGATAATTTTAGTTTTAAAGACCTTTGGCGGGTATGCCGATTCGATGACGGAGATTGGGGATGCGATCAGCAAATCGAAGATTCCGGTGGATGTCTTTGTGGAAGGGCGGGCGATCTCGGCCGGAGCCTATATTGCCTTGTGCGGCAACCGGATCGTAATCTCCCCCGACGGCGTGCTGGGCGCTTCCCAGCCCCTGGTGGCCGATGGTACCCCGGCTCCGGAAAAGACAACCGCCGCCTTCCGGAAAATGTTCCGCGCGGTTGCGGAAGCACGGGCCCAGCGCAAGGGGATCGACCTTGATCCGCGGCTTGCTGAAGCGATGGTCGACCCGGAAGTTGAAATCGAAGGGGTGGTGGCCAAAGGGGAGGTCCTGGCGCTGACGGCCCGCGAGGCTTTAGCCCACAATTACGCCGATCTAATGGCAGAGAATCTGAATGAAGCCATTGTGGCCTTGGGGTTCGAGGATTTGGCAACGGTCTACGTCAAACAGACTCCCGTGGAGAGTCTGGTCCGTTTTTTAACCGATCCGGTGATCAGTCCGCTCCTGTTGACCATCGGTTTTACCGCCCTGATTATTGAAGTCTTTACGGCCGGGTTCGGCGTGGCCGGGATTATTGGCATTATTGCTCTGTTTTTATTCTTTGGGGCCCGCATGTTTTCGGGTCTGGCCGGGATGGAAGTGGTTTTCCTCTTCTTCCTTGGCCTTGTCCTTCTGGTGGTGGAGGCTTTTTTCCTTCCGGGTTTCGGCTTGGCCGGGATTTTCGGCCTCATCGCGATGGGGGGAAGTATTATTCTCTCGTACGCTTCCAGCGGCCAAGGGGTTGCCGCGCTGGCGATTGCCCTAACCTGGTCTTTCTTCCTGGTTTCCCTGGTCTTTCAGTATCTCAAGAGCAGTTCCTTTATGAGCCGGATCGTTTTACAGACGGCGGCGGAAAAAGAAAAGGGATATTCGGCGGTGCCCACTTTTGAACAATACTTGGGCCAGGTGGGGATTGTTGTTCACCAGTTGCGTCCGTCGGGCGTGATTGAGATGGCCGATGGCAAACGGTTGGATGTGGTCTCGGAAGGGGCCTTTATCCCGGTGGGGCAAAAGGTTAAAGTAATCGCGGTTGAAGGCAGGAGAATATTGGTGCGTCGCGAAGGACAAAATTACCAACGGAGTTAGTTAAAGGAACGGCATAATTGAGCGCTCCTGGATTACCCGGCACGATAGTGGTAATGGGTAGTCTTGACGGGTTTAGGCACTTGGGGAATGCTCCGGCGCGGTAATTATGCGGTTTCGGAAGAAAAACAAGGAACGGGGTGTTGTTGGATGGAACTGTTTTCAATTTTCGGTTTGGCTTTGGTGGTTGTGCTTATCCTTCTCTTCTTCAATTTTATTCCGGTCGGCTTATGGATCTCCGCTCTGGCGGCCGGGGTTAACATCCGGATCTGGACTCTTTTTGCCATGCGTTTGCGAAGGGTCCCGCCCTCCCGGATTGTTTTACCGATGATTAAGGCGGAGAAGGCCGGACTGGAGGTCACCGTGGACAAACTGGAAGCCCATTATCTAGCCGGCGGTAATGTGGACCGGGTGATCGACGCTTTGATCGCGGCCCAACGGGCGGAGATCAATTTAACCTTCGAACGGGCGGCAGCCATCGATCTGGCCGGGCGGAACGTACTGGAAGCGGTGCAGATGAGTGTCAATCCGCGGGTGATCGAGACGCCGGAGATCTCGGCGGTGGCGAAAGACGGAATTGAACTGAAGGTGAAAGCCCGGGTTACCGTTCGTGCCAATATCGACCGCCTGGTTGGCGGGGCCGGTGAAGCCACGATTATTGCCCGGGTCGGTGAAGGGATTGTTACGACCGTGGGCTCTTCGGAAACCCATAAAGATGTTCTCGAAAACCCGGATTCCATCTCCCAAACTGTATTGGAAAAAGGGCTGGATGCCGGGACCGCCTTTGAGATCCTCTCCATCGACATTGCCGACGTGGATGTGGGCCGAAATATCGGGGCCAAACTCCAGATCGACCAAGCGGAGGCCGATAAGAGCATTGCGCAGGCCAAAGCGTCAGAACGGCGGTTTGCGGCTTTGGCACAGGAACAGGAGATGAAGGCAAAGGTACAAGAGATGCGCGCCCGGGTTGTGGAAGCCGAGGCCGAGGTGCCGCGGGCTCTAGCGGAGGCGTTGCGGTCAGGAAAGATTGGCGTGCTCGACTATTATCAGCTCCAGAACATTCAGGCCGATACGGCAATGCGGGACGCCATCGGGAAGGGGCCAAAGCTGAACGAACCCGCCGGTGACCATAAATAATAGGAGTGGTGGAGATGGGTTGGCTTTGGGTTCTCTTCGTGTTCTTTTCCGTTCTGGGGAATCTCCTGGAAAAGATATTGACCGAACAAAAAGCCTCCAGACCGGTTAAACCTGGTCAAGGAGGCGACCGGCCGCTTCCGCAGGGGAAACCCTTTCCCTTTCCGCTTTTCCCGATGGATAAGGAGGAAGCGGAAAGCAGACCGGCCGCCTCCCTACCCGAAACGGAGCCGGAGGTGGTACCGGAGCCCGCCGGTAAGGTTGCGTCCGCTGAATTAACGGAGCTGTCCCGGGAAGCGGACGGGTTTTGGGCGGATGCGGAATGGGACCGACTTTTCGCTCAGAAGGAGGAGTGGGAGGGGGCGGACTTTAGCGCCGCCTATGCGGAAGGAGACACCGGTGAAGAGGGAAAAAGCGAAGCCCCCGAGGGGAGGACGGTCGATGCCCGTTTGTTTTACGATGCGCTGATCTTGGCGCATGTCTTGCCCAGACCGGACTGGCGAACCGCTCCGTGGCGGCGTCGTCTGTGAGGACGCTCAAGGATTAATATGGGCCCGCGGGAAGAGCGCGGGAAACGAAAAAGTTGGTTGCGGAAAACAGCCAACTTTTTTGTCATAATAAGGCGCAATGACGATGATGGCTGATGTATACTTAATACTTAGCCGGGTTTAAAGATTTATGCCCGAAAAGATGGTATAATCGATAGAAAGTTTTTTTGCATTATCTTCGGAGGTGACAAAATGCTGGAGTTTAATCAAAGAAGCAATACGTTGGAGCAACGGGAGTATAAATATATGTTGCAGGATGTTGAAAAGCCCAATCTGTACCGGCATCTATACAACTATGATGAGGTGCCGAAGATCCCGTTTAACCACCGGCATGTGCCGATGCGCCCTCCGAAGGAGATCTGGATCACCGATACAACCTTTCGCGATGGGCAGCAGGCACGGGAACCCTATACGGTCGAGCAGATTGTGCATCTGTATAAATTATTGCACCGCTTGGGCGGGCCGAAGGGCATTATCCGCCAATCCGAATTTTTCCTCTACAGTAAGAAAGACCGGGAAGCGGTCGAACGCTGTATGGAATTGGGCTACGAGTATCCCCAGATTACCAGTTGGATCCGGGCGGTAAAGGAAGATTTCCAGTTGGTTAAAGCGATGGGGATCAAAGAGACAGGGATATTAGCCAGCGCATCCGACTATCACATTTTTAACAAACTGAAATTGACCCGGAAACAAGCCATGGAAAAGTACCTCGCCATTGTCAAAGACGCGTTGGAACTCGGCATCACCCCCCGGGTGCATCTGGAAGACATCACACGGGCCGATTTTTACGGCTTTGTCGTTCCCTTCGCCATTGAGCTGAATAAACTGTCCGAAGAAAGTGGTATCCCCATCAAGATCCGGGCCTGTGACACGATGGGCTTTGGGGTCAGTTATCCCGGCGTCGCCTTACCCCGAAGCGTACCGGGGATCATTTACGGTTTATGGCACCATGCCGGTATTCCCAGCGAACAACTGGAATGGCACGGCCATAACGATTTTTACCGGGCGGTGGTCAACGCGGGAACCGCCTGGCTTTACGGTTGTTCCGGGGTGAACTGTACCCTGTTGGGCATTGGCGAAAGAACGGGGAATTGTCCGCTGGAGGCGATGGTCTTTGAGTATGCCGCCCTCCGTGGGACGCTGGATGGAATGGACCCGACGGTGATCACCGAGATTGCCGAGTACTACACCAAGGAATTGAACTATGAGATTCCGCCGATGACGCCGTTTGTCGGGCGTTATTTTAACTTCACCCGAGCCGGGATCCACGCCGACGGTCTTCTGAAGGATGAGGAGATCTATAACATCTTTAACACGGAAAAACTTTTGAACCGCCCCGTTCAGGTGGCGATCAACCAGTCTTCGGGCGCGGCCGGCATTGTCTTCTGGATAAATCAACATTTTAAGTTGAAAGAGGACCAGAGCATCGATAAAAGAGATCCCCGCGTGCTAAAGATTAAAGAATGGATTGACCGACAATACGCCGAAGGCCGTACCACCGTGATTGGCGATGAGGAACTGGAAGAAGTGATTAGAACCGAAACGCCCGATTTGTGGAGAGAGTTGGCGGCGCATGATCCCGATTTATAGGGTGTTTAAACCGGGTAAATAAGGAAGTAGAAGTTGTTTATGACGGAGCCATTAGCTTGGAGTATGGCTCCTTTTTTATAGCAATATTACTAAAAGGTAAATTTATTAGGAATAGCTAGTAAACAGGCGAAAAATAAAGATAATATGCAATAAATAAACTGTAGCCGGTAATTAGCGATTTAGGAAATTGTAACAAACCATGCTATAATGACATCGATGACACACGAGATATAGCTTTTAAGGAGGAGGAAAAAACGTGGGCACGTCAAGCAAGGCCAAAAGGGTGAAAGCCTTTTGGTTTATTCTACCGGCCGCTATATGTATGCTTTTTGTGCACTTTATTCCCATTCTTTGGGGAGCGTACATCAGTTTATTGGACCTTGATGTCTATACGCTAGCCGATTGGACGTCGGCTCCTTTTGTTCGTTTGGGAAATTATATTAAGCTCTTTAGCGGCAAGTTTCCAGTTGGTCAGAGATTTTTGCGTTCGGTTTATAACGTATTCATTTATGGATTGGTCACCATTCCCGTCGGTTATGTGATTGGATTATTGGTGGCTCTCCTTTTGAACCGGGAGTTTATCGGTCGGACCTTTGTCCGGGGTTTGATTTTACTGCCGTATATAACCCCCGACTCAGTGGCTTACAATGTATGGCGGTTTATTTTCCAGGCCCGGATTGGTCTAGTGAACAAGATTCTTCTTAAAATCGGACTGATCCAAGAGCCCATAATTTGGCTGGTAGGGAAGCGTGCCCTCAGCGCGGTAATTATCGCCAGCATCTGGAAGGGATGGCCCTTCGCCTGTCTTATTCTGCTCGCTGGTTTACAGGGAATTCCGGCTGAATTATACGAAGCAGCGAAGATAGATGGGGCTTCAGCCTGGCAACAGTTTAAGATGGTTACCTTACCGATGCTTGCGCCAGTGAGCAAAACCTTGTTGCTGCTGAATGTGATCTGGAATTTCCACGCTTATAACCAGTTCTATATCTTGCTCGGTGGTAGTGTTGGTGAAGCCCATGTTCCGTCCACTTTCATTATGCAGGAAGCCTTTACCAATCTCCACTACGGATTAGGGTCGGCCATGTCCGTTGTACTGGTGCTCATCGTTATCCTATTAATTTCGATCCTTCTGGCCAAAAGGAGGGCTGGATATGAAAGCTAAAGTGCAGCAGCAACCACAGTTGAAGATGGATAATTTGGCAAGGAAACCGGTGCTGACGAAAGAAATTACGTTACGGATTCTGCTCTATCTTGGTGTCTTTCTCGTCTTGCTGTTTGTGTTGGTTCCGTACTTATGGATGGTTTCCGGTTCGTTTAAAACTTCGTTAGAGATTCAGGCGGCTGATGTAACCCGTCCGGACTTGGCACCCCGGTGGATTCCACGGACATTTACCCTGGAAAACTACGCCAAGATCAATAAGACCGTACCGATGCTTGACTATTTCCGGAACAGTATGATTATTAGCCTGGGGACAATGTTCTTTTCGATTGTAATCAGTATCACCGCGGCCTATGCTTTATCCCGTTTCAATTTCCGGGGCAAAACGGCTGTAACCTTTGGGGTGGCCTCCACCCAACTGTTTCCAGGGATCGCCTTTCTCATTCCCTACTTCATCTTGTTTACCCTGATCAACCGGTATTTTGGAGTTCAACTTCGGAACACCTACCCGGGCATGATCTTAACCTATACCACCTTTGCCATTCCGTTTAGCATTTTAATGCTGCGGAATTATTTGGACACGGTTCCCCGGGAGATTGATGAACAAGCGCAAATCGATGGATGCTCTTCGATCGGTGCTCTTTTCCGTGTGATTATTCCGCTGTCGGCACCAGGGATTGTCGCTGTTGGGATTTACTCCTTCATCATGGCTTGGAATGAAGTTCTCTTTGCTTCGGTTTTGACGGGGAGAGCAACAAAGACGGTGGCTGTTGGAATTTTAGAGTATATTACTCAACAGCAGGCCAGGTGGTCTCAGATGATGGCTGCTTGTATTATCATCTCGATTCCGGTATTACTGCTCTTTACATTCATGCAACGGTACATAGTTGAAGGTATTGTCAGTGGTGCAACTAAAGGTTGAGGCTGAATCTGGATCAAGTAACCGGTTCGGAAAGCAAAGGGGGGAATGACGGTTCAAGACGGGCTAACCACCTTTGAGCAAGGAATTAAACAAAACTAAAAAGGAAAAATAGGAGGGTAAAGTTTTATGTCAAAACGCGTATTTTTAGCGATTGTTTTGAGCCTGGTTCTTGTGGTCTCGTTGGCAGTTAGCGGGCAATCGAAATCCATTACCTTCTGGTTGATGCCCAATGCTCCGGATGAAACCCATATCCCCTGGTTGGAGCAGAAAGCGGCGGCTTTCCAAGCCAAAACTGGTGTGAAAGTCAACATTGAGATTATCGGTTGGGACGTGGCATGGCAACGGATTACGACCGCCATTGCTACTGGGGAAGGCGCGGATGTCTTCCAGGTTGGAACCACTTGGAACCCGCAGTTTGCGGCGACCGGCGGACTCGAGCAGCTTAACATCAACGAATTCGGTGGTAAAGATGCCTTCATGAAGGCCAACTATGAGTCGACCACCTACAAGGGCAAATGCTATGGTATCCCCTGGTTTGCTGAAACCCGTGCGCTCTTCTACAATAAGGATATGTTTGCGAAGGCTGGTGTGCAACCGCCGAAGACCCATGACGAGCTCTATGCTGTTGCGGAGAAAATCGTCAAGACTTTCGGTGAAGGTAGTGCAATCGCGCTGGCTGGGACCAACGCTCATGACATCTTGCACAACTGGACCATCATTCTCTGGGCCAACGGTGGCGACCTGTTGACCAAGGATAACAAGATGGCCCTCTTCAACAACGAGATCGGCGTAAAATCCATGAAATGGTACGTGGATCTCGTCAGAAAAGGGTATGCCTCCAAGGCTTGTGCCGAGTATGATCAGAACCAAGCTGACGCGGCTTTTATCAACGGTAACGTGGCCATGTGCTACATGGGCCCCTGGAACATTGCTGGTATCGAACAACAGAACCCGGGCTTGAACTATGGTGTGGTTGAACCGCCGGCCGGTTCCAAAAGGAAAGCCTCCTTCTCCGGTGGTAGTAACCTCGTTGTCCTGAAAGCCAGCCGGAACAAGGCTGCGGCCAAAGAGTGGATCAAGTTCCTTCTGGAGAAAGACAACATGGTCGAGTACACGAAGAACCTGACCCACATGCTGCCGGCTCAAGTCGAAGTCTTTGCGGATCCCTACTATGAAACCGGCGTATGGAAGACCTTCAAGACCACTCTGGAGTATGCTACCGCTTATCCGCCCTTGGCAACTTGGGGTGACATCGAAAACATCGTTAAGCAAGAGTTCGTGAACGTGTTGTCCGAGTACGTCAACGGTACCTATAATGACAATACGGTTAAGAAACATCTTGATGCGGCCGCCGACCGTATCAACGAAGTCTTGAAAAAGGAACGGTAAGAGACTGGCGTGCCGGGGAAGAGCGGTTTCCGCTCTTCCCTTTTTCCTTCAAAATTTCGACTAACCATGAAGGCATGGTCTTTGGTGTACGGTGTTTTCTTATAAAGTAGGAACGGAGGTCCAAGAGGTTGAAATTTGGATATTTCGATGACCAAAAAAGAGAATATGTAATCAATACGCCGCGGACTCCCTACCCCTGGATCAATTATCTTGGGACAAAGGAATTTTTCGGTTTGATCTCCAATACCGGCGGGGGCTATTGCTTTTATAAAGATGCCAGGTTGAGACGGATTACCAGATACCGTTATAATAATATCCCTCTTGATACGGGCGGGCGTTATTTCTACATTAAAGACGAAGCCACTGTTTGGGCACCCACTTGGCAACCAGTGCAGACGCCGTTGGATCACTATGAGTGTCGCCATGGGTTGGGTTACACTCAAATCACCGGGGTGAAAAACGGGTTAACGGCAGAGGTCCTGTATTTCGTACCTTTGGAAGATAATTGCGAAATTCACCGGCTGATTCTCCGTAATACAACGACTGCAGAGAAACAGATCCGACTTTTCTCCTTCATCGAGTTTTGCCTCTGGAACGCTTATGATGATATGACCAATTTCCAACGGAATTATAGCACCGGCGAAGTCGAGGTGGAGGACGGCGTAATCTATCATAAGACCGAATACCGGGAGCGCCGTAACCACTATGCCTTTTATGGGGTTAATCATCCTTTGGCTGGTTTTGACACGGACCGGGAGGAATTCCTCGGTCTTTACCACGGTTTGCACAATCCGCGGACCGTAGTGGCCGGTGAACCGAAAAACTCACTGGCCTGCGGTTGGGCGCCGATTGCCTCCCACTGCCTTGATCTTAAACTGGCGCCTGGTGCCGAAAAAGAATTGATCTTTGTCCTTGGTTATGTCGAAAACGACCCGGCTAAGAAGTTCATACGACCGGGGGTAATCAATAAAGAACCGGCGAAGAAACTGATGGCAAAATACGGTAATGGGCCGGCGGTGGCGGAGGCCCTGGCGGTATTAAAAGATTATTGGGTAAAAACCTTAAGCGGATATCAGGTGGAGAGTGACGATCCGAAACTAAACCGGATGGTGAATATCTGGAATCCGTATCAGTGCATGACCACGTTTAATCTGTCCCGGAGCGCCTCATATTTTGAGTCGGGTATTGGCCGCGGGATCGGATTTCGCGATTCGAATCAGGACATTTTAGGTTTTGTGCGCATGGTCCCGGACCGGGCCCGGGAGCGCATTATTGACCTGGCGGCGACGCAGTTTAGCAATGGTGGAGCCTACCATCAGTATCAACCCCTCACCAAACAGGGTAATGAGGAAATCGGAGGCGGCTTCAACGATGACCCCCTTTGGTTGTTATACTCGGTGCTGGCTTATATCAAAGAAACCGGTGATTATGGGATCCTGGAGGAAAAGGTTCCCTATGCGGATCAACCTTCCGCCCAGGCCACGCTCCATGACCACCTCCGTGCTTCCTTGCGTTATACTCTGAACAATCTGGGCCCGCATGGTCTGCCCCTGATTGGGCGCGCGGATTGGAATGATTGCCTTAATTTAAATTGTTTTTCGGAAAACCCTGACGAGTCTTTTCAGACTTGTGTCAATAAAGACGGAAAAACAGCGGAATCGATTCTAATTGCTGCCATCTTTCTCTATATTGCTCCCGAGTATGTCCGGCTGTGTGAAAAGTTAAACTTGACCGCCGAAGCACAGGCACTTACGGAAGCGATCGAGCGGATGCGGCAAGCCGTCTTGGAACACGGCTATGATGGAGAATGGTTTTTACGGGCTTATGATGACCAGGGAGCAAAGGTGGGTAGCAAGGAGAACGACGAAGGCCAAATTTACATAGAGCCGCAGGGCTTTTGTGTCATGGCCGGGTTGGGCTTGGACGACGGAAAGGCCGCCCGTAGTCTGGATGCGGTCGAAAAATACCTGGCCACGGACCATGGAATTAAGCTGCTTTATCCGGCTTATTCCGCCTATCGCAAAGAACTAGGGGAGATCACCTCCTACCCGCCGGGGGTGAAAGAAAATGCCGGGATTTTCTGTCATAATAATCCATGGGTGATTATTGCCGAGACAAAGTTGAAACGGGCGGAGAAGGCCTTCGATTATTACAAAAGAATTACGCCGGCCTACCGGGAGGAAATCAGTGAGGTTCACCGGTTGGAACCCTACGTATATGCCCAGATGATTGCCGGTGACGATTCAAAACGACACGGCGAGGCGAAAAACTCCTGGTTGACCGGGACTGCAGCCTGGTCATATGTGGCGATTACGCAACATATCCTCGGGATCCGCCCTGATTTTGACGGCTTAATTATTGACCCGTGTCTGCCCAAGGCACTGAAAACAGTTCAGATTACCCGGGTTTTCCGGGGGGTTTCTTACGAAATAACCATCGATAACCAGATGACCGGTGATTTTCAGTTGGAGGTTGAGGGCGGTGAAGCTCAAGACCGGTTGGTTAAGGCTCTTCCTGGACAAAAACGCGTAATCGTGAAATGCCGGACCTGATTCCGGTTGACACCGATGTCTTATTTACTCTATAAATAAGATGATAAATTGATTTAAAAAGAGATCTTGTCAAAAGGAAGAAGACCGATGACGACCATATACGATGTGGCAAAACTAGCCCGGGTGTCGGCGAAAACGGTCTCCCGGGTCCTTAATGAAAGCCACCTGGTGGCTGAAGAGACACGCCAGCGGGTTCTAGAAGCCATTGAAAAACTAGATTATCATCCGAATGTCATGGCGGCCAGTCTAAAAAGGAACCGTTCCAACATGATTGGTTTTGTTGTTCCCTATGGTTCGGATTTTGTGTTTCAGGATCCGAATATGATGGAACAATTGCGGGGGACGCATGACTATGTGTCGGCGGCCGGTTTCGAACTGATTGTCTCTGTGCCGCGGCATAAAAAGGACGCCCTCCAGGAGGCGTTGCGTCTCACGAAAAACCGGAATGTGGATGGGGTGATCCTTTATCCTTCGTATGGAATCGATCAGATCATTAAAGAATTTCAAACGAAAAATCTACGTTATGTCACATTGGGCATCTGTTATGAACAACAGAAAAGTAATTTTGTTGAAGTTGATCAGACCCCGGGGAGCTACTTGGCAACCAAGTATTTACTCTCCCTTGGTCACTGTCGCATCGGTCTTTTGAACAAGTCGCCCAGCTTTTTCATGTACAACCGGGATGACTTATTGCGAGGGTACACCATGGCGCTCAAAGAGGCAGGGATCGACTATGTTCCGAGTTTGGTCCGGGAAGGAGATTTTACCTTTGAAGATGGTTATGAACAATTTACGCGTTTGTATAAAGAACACCCGGATTTAACGGCGGTCATCTGTGCCAGTGACCCGATGACCTACGGGTTGATCCGGGCGACCGTGGATATGGGGCTTGAGCCCGATGATATTCACGTGGTAGCGGGGGATAATTTGCCGTTGACCCAAAAACTCTTCCCCCACCTCTCCTCCATTACAAACCCCTCTTATGCGCAGGGGTGGGAAGCCGGGAAAATGATCGTCAGCATTGTGAATGAAGGACGGGGGGAAGTCCCAGGCATCACCCTGAGCACTGAGTTTATTGCGCGGGACACGCGCTCGGTGGTCAACAGTAAGGAGGGCAACTAAACTAATGGATAGTTTTATAGACAAGCCTGGCATAAATAAGTCCGGGCTTATTTTTTTGCCCCGTAAGAAAAGAAGAAGGACAATCGGAACCAATTGCGTTGAACAAAAGAAAAGGGAAAAAAATCTATATCAACAGGAAGATGATTGTATTGAAGAGAATATTATTAAATAAATATAATATTTCTAAAAAACCAAAAGGGGAGGAGTAGTTTTATGCGCAAAGCAGGTGTTGTGTTACTAGTAACCACTCTGTTATTGGTCTTGGTGTCCACCTCGGTTTCGGCGGGGGGAGTTATTAAAATAAGTGCGGATGTCGGGGGAGAATTGAAAGAAAAAGTAAAAGAAGAGGGA
>JAAYHQ010000053.1 GCA_012727425.1 Bacillota bacterium | reverse complement strand
TGGTGCTCCGTGCTTTACGCAACACCGCATTATTATAATCCATTTCTCGCGGTTCCTCAATAACGAAGGGGCCCAAAGCGGCCCGTCCAGCCCATGACCTTTCTCCTTTTTGGGGTCAATTATTTAACCCTGTTTTTTCTCGCCGTTCACGGGAAAGACTAAAGGCAAATCGATCGATGTTTGAAAGGAGAAATGCCGTGAGTACTTTCCCAACCCTTTTTAGTCCGGCACAGATCGGCCGTTTAGAGATCAAAAACCGCTTGATTATGCCCGCCATGGGTACGGGAATGGCCAACCCGGACGGGACCGTCAGCGACCAACTCTATCATTACCACCGGGTCCGCGCCGCGGGTGGTACCGGGATGATCACCGTGGAGATCGTGGCCGTCCATCCGACCACCGGCGGTTCCAGCCCGGCCATCTGGGATGACCGCTTTATTCCCGGCCTCAAACGGCTGGCCGATGTGATCCATGAAGGCGGGGCCAAAGCCTGTGTCCAACTTTGGCATGCCGGTCGACAGACCAACTCCAGGGTCACCGGCCTCCCGATCATCGGCCCCTCCCCCATCCCATGTCCCCTCTGCCAGGAAGAGCCAACGGTGATGGACCGGGAGATGATCCAGGACATCGTGGCGAGTTTCGGCGAAGCCGCGCGCCGGGCCAAGGAAGCCGGGTTTGACTGTGTTGAAATCCATGGCGCCCACGGATACCTGTTAGCCCAGTTTATGTCCCCATATTCCAACCAACGGACCGATGAATACGGCGGCAGCATGGAAAACCGGGCCCGCTTCCCGCTGGAAGTAATCGCGAAAGTACGCGAAAAAGTCGGCCCCGATTATCCCATCATCTACCGTTTAAGCGGTGAGGAACAGGTCAATAACGGTATAACCATTGAAGACACGAAAAAAATAGCCCCCATCCTTGTGCAACAAGGTATCGATGCCATCCACGTCTCCGTGGGCCTTTATGAAAGTTTACGCTACACCGTACCACCGATGGATTTGGACCGGGGCTTCAACGTTTGGGCGGCCGAAGAGGTGAAAAAAGTCGTCTCCGTACCGGTGATTGCGGTCGGACGAATTAACGACCCCTTCCTAGCCGAGGAGATTCTCGCCCAAGGAAAAGCCGATTTCATTGCCGTCGGGCGCAGTCTCCTCACCGACCCCGCCTGGCCCAACAAGGTTCAGAACGGACAGTATGAGAGGATGCGCCATTGTATCGCTTGCAACCAGGGGTGTGTCGACCGGCTTTTACTCGAAGGCAAACATGCCTCCTGCACTTTGAATCCGGCCTGCGGCCGGGAAGAAACCTTCACCTTTGAACCGGTCTCCCAGAAAAAGAAAGTGGTCGTGGTTGGCGGTGGTCCGGCAGGAATGGAGGCGGCCCGGATCGCCAAAGACCGCGGTTGTGATGTGGTTCTCTTCGAAGCCAGCAGCAAACTGGGAGGACAGTGGCGTCTGGCCGGAATTCCGCCGAAAAAAGACGAGATCGCCGGTGATGTGCAGTGGCTGATTAAACAACTGGAATTAAGCGGGGTCGATGTTCGCCTGAATACCCCGGCGACCAAAGACCTCATCCAAGCGGAGAACCCCGATGCGATCATCCTGGCCACCGGTGCAACCCCGATTAAACCGCCGATCGAAGGAGTCGAGCAACCCCATGTCCTTTTTGTCCCCGCGGTGCTGGAAGATCCCGCTCCCATCGGCGAAAAGGTGGTAGTGATCGGCGGCGGCACCACCGGGACAGAAATCGCTTCGTTCCTCGCCGCGATGGGGAAAAAGGTGACCATCATCGAACCCTTGGATGATATCGCCCGCACGCTTGGGCCAGCCCGGAAACAGTTTTTACAAGAACGTCTCAAGATGTATAAAGTCGATATCCGGGTTAAGACTAAAGTAAAGAGGATTACTACCCAAGGCGTAGAACTTGACGACCAAAACAAAACCGTCGTTCCCGCCGATCATGTTGTGATCGCCGTCGGGGTCCAAAGCGTCAATCTTTTGGAAAAAGAGGTAACGTCGATCGCCCCGGTTTACGTCATCGGCGATGCCAAAGAACCCCGGGACGCCACCAGCGCTTTTTATGAAGCCAATGAAGTGGCCCGGAGCCTTTTCCGGTAGCTCCTCAAGGGATAATTCTGGTTGTTCACCCGCCTGTCCCCCGCCTTGCTTCAGTTTCCGTCACTGCGTTGCGCAGGCGGTATCCAGATAGGCGATTCCCTAGCAAGTAAGTCGTTCGTTTAAGTCGTTGTCGACGCCAGTAAAGAGGAAGGGTTGTCTTCCGGACAACCCTTCCAGACTACGACCGTCGCTCCGTCGTTAATAGTGTAGCTTTTGTCCATATAACCGGTAATTTTTTCATTATGACTCACCGGTGTTCCATTTGTTTTTCCACTAACCTCAGTGCACCGGGAGCTCGTTGCCAACTCATCCCCCAGTAAAGCGATGGGTCACGTTATGGATCCACCGCCCGGAACGCAAGCGCCATAAGCAAAGAAGCCCCTTGGTCAACTCCTCACAAAGGCCCAACCCATAAACAAGATGGACCGGAAGCCTCAAGACAAACGCACCCACAATAGTCAAAGGCACCCCAATCAACCACATGGTAAAACCCTCGAGCAGGAAAGCGCTGCGCGCATCACCCCCGCCCCTTAGGACCCCAACAATCGCAATGATGTTAAAGACCCGGATGAAAAAGATGACCGCCACGATGTAGATGATCGTCTGGGTAGATTTCCGGACCTGGGCCGAAACGTTAAAGGCATTAAGCATGTAGGGCGAAGCCACCGCCAGCATCAGACCTAAAACAACGCCTAGAACCACTGCCAAAACGGAAAACCTTTTCGCGTAGATCCTGGCCCGCTTTACTTGTCCGGCGCCAATACTGTTGCCGATCATCACCGCCGCCGCGCTGGACAACCCGAAGATAACCACCATAAAAAGGTTGGTAATGGTGTTGACGATCTGGATAGTCGCCACCGCCTGGGTGCCCATTCGTCCGTAAACAACCGCATAGATCAGACTGGCCAGCCCCCAGCAGATGTCATTAAGAATCACCGGAATGATCGTCTGGTAGGCCTTCCGGACAAAACGGCGATCGAAAGCGCGCAACTCACCAAAAGAGGCCGCCAATACCCCCCGGCGCCAATAAATCACAGCCACCAAAACGCCCGTCTCCACAACGCGGGCAATCACCGTCGCGATCGCTGCCCCGGCCACCCCCAAGGCCGGAGCACCGAATTTTCCGAAGATCAGCATATAATTGAAGAACACATTGCAAACCAGCGCCACCGTGCTCACGGCCATGGGCAGCAGGGTATTGCCAATGGCCCGTAAGGCATGGACGTATACAAAGGCAATCCCGGTGAAGAGATAACTGCAGAGGACAATCTGTAAATACCGGCTCCCCTCCGCGATCACCTGCGGATCGTTATTAAAAAGCGTGATAATTCGCCGCGGGAAAAGAACACCAACCATTACAAATAAAGCAGAGACCAGAAGGGCCGAAACCAGGCCGACTCCGAGAATCCGCCGGATATTCTTCAGGTCCTTCCTCCCCCAAAACTGGGCGATAAAAACCGCACAACCCGCGCTCAAGCCGATCAAAAACATCATAAAAATGAAAAAATACTGGTTGGCAATGCCCACCGCCGCAATTGCCGTTTCGCCCAGGCGGCCGACCATTACCGTATCAACCATGTTTAAAAAGGAACCAATAAAGTTTTGGATGATCACCGGGATAGCCAGGGTCAGCATTGGGCGGTAAAATTTCCGGTCGGCCAACACCCCGTTCCGCAAAACTATCTTCCGCTTCAATTACTTCTCCTCCTGAATTGTTGAGACAAACGCCGGCGTTTTCGCCCATAGTCCGCTTTAAAAGAACCCGGCCAGGCCGGCTCCTAACACAATCAGCGCAAAGACCAGCCGATAAAGGGCGAAAACCTTCATTGGTTTTCTCTTCAAATAGGCAATAAACCCGTCCACAACGGCCAAAGCAACCAGAAAGGAAACCACAAAACCAACACCGAGGGAAAGAAGTTCCCCCGTGGTCAACAACCCAATCCCGCCGGTCTTAATGATTTTCAGCGTACTCATCCCCACCATGACGGGGATCGCCAAGAAAAAGGAGAACTCGGTGGCCGCTACGGTGGTCAGGCCGGCAACCCAGCCCCCGATGATCGTCGACGCCGAACGGGACATCCCCGGAATAATCGCCAGGCATTGGAACAAACCGATGGTCCACGCTTGCCGCAGGGAGACATCCCATCCACCACCCGGCACCTGCTTGTGGCGTAAGCGCTTTTCGGCGTAGAGCATCAAAAGGCCGCCGCCAAACAGGGCCATGGCCACCGGGACCGGCGCAAACAGGTATTGCTCGGCCAGATCATCAAAGAGAACCCCCAAAATTCCGCCTGGTATACAAGCCACGAAAATAGTGAACCAAAATCGAAATCCCGAACGGTCATACCCGGCTTGCCCGGGGAAAAAATTAACAAGCGTCTCCTTGATTTTACCCCAATACAAAACCACCACCGCCAGGATGGCGCCCAGTTGGATCACATAGGTGTACATCTCAACATAGTGCGGGTTTTCCCCGCGAAAACCGAGCAAATTCTCGGCAATGACCAGATGTCCGGTGGAAGACACCGGCAAGAATTCAGTGACGCCTTCCACGATGCCTAAAAGCACTGATTTTAACACCAGAATTATAGTCTCCATTGCCCATCTTCTCCCCCTTTAAAATTAGCCGGGTCCATACAGGCCGACCCACCGGACCACCCGGTCTTAAACTACCTTAAACCATTATATACTGCTCACCTTCGGCCAATCCTACCCGTGTAAAGATTAAAATTGAACAAACTATCCTCCACGCCCGCGCCGCAAAAAGAGAGCAGCAGATTGAACCGCTGCTCTCCTCCATAATAATAAACCGTTTTTTCCTTCCGGGCAAGAAGAAAAGATTTAATCACACAAGCGAGGTAAAAGCCTGATTGACCCGGTGGCCACGCCCAAAGCGCAGAGTCCGGGAAGCATTAAAAACCGCCAGTAAAGTTACGCCCACGTCAGCAAAGACCGCTTCCCAGATCGTGGCCACCCCCAAAGTGCCCAGGAAGAGAAAGAAGGCTTTCACCGCCAACGCCACGTAAATGTTCTGCCGGATAATCCTCCTGGTCCGCCGGGCAATTACGATGGCCCGGGCCAGTTTGGAGGGGGCATCCTCCATCAGGACCACATCGGCAGCTTCAATAGCGGCATCGCTTCCCAGCCCACCCATGGCCACCCCGATATCGGCCCGGGTGATCACCGGCGCATCATTCACCCCGTCACCAACAAAAACCAGCTTCTGCCGTTTCCGGTCGGGCAGCTCCGCCATGAGCTGCTCCAGGCTGGTCACCTTGTCTTCCGGCAACAGTTCGGCCTTGAACCCATCCAATTGCAGTTGGTCCGCCACCCGTGCCGCCACGGTAGCGTCATCTCCGGTGAGCATCAGGACCCTTTGCACACCCAAATTTTTCAGGTCTTCCACCGCAGCTTTAGCATCATCCCGGATCGCGTCGGCGATGACAATATACCCGGCGTACTCCCGTTCAATTGCCACGTAGACAACGGTTCCCTGAACGGCACAGTCTTCATCCTCGTGGTCAATGGCCTCCCGGTGCATCAGGCGGTCATTCCCCGCCAAAACATGCTTCCCGGCAACCACCGCACTGATCCCGTGGGCGGGAATCTCCTG